>JBIKOO010000058.1:0-10613 GCA_044358015.1 Ilumatobacteraceae bacterium | reverse complement strand
GGGAGCCGAATCGGGCTCACGGCTCCACAATATGTCAAAGTCGCGCGCCACATCTAAAACTTGGAAGGCGCGTCCCATACCGACACAAAAACCAATCGTCATCGTGAGTTCAAGTAACTCGGGATCGCTGTACACGCTTTGCAGCCGACCCCAAAGTTCGTCATCAACCGAAGTGTGATCAATCGCAAAACGTTCTGCGTATTCGGCGGCTAGTCGTTCTCGATCAGTGAAATCTGGGTGATCGTGGTAATGCTGAACCGAGTTGTAGTTCTCGTCACTTAATCCTTGCTGCATCGCCGATGCAGCGCGTGTATTCAGTCAAACGACGCATTGATTAAGTTGAGCAATTCTCATTCGCGCAACTTCACGTTCGCGAACACTCAAACTTGACTTGACGTACACGGCTTCGCTCATAGCGCTCATGCCGGCTCCCATATGGGGAGCCAACTTCCACATGCGATGGGCTTCTAAACCTTCTCCGTCTGGAACATTGATACGAGCCATGTTGTGTCTCCTCAGATTTAGATTCAGCGATTGATATGTTCGACGACTGCTATCCGCACGGGAATGGCACTTTGGACCACCATGCCGTTGATGCGATCGTAACCCTTGTCAACAGAGACAAGTCGGCTTGTTGGTGATCCGATGTCGCGCACCTTTTCATCGGTGAGTGATGAACCGCCCCACGAGTGAGCCATCGAGATCACACCGCGGCGAACGTCGGGAGCAGATTCAACAAGGCCCTGCACTGAAGCCCTCGGCGAGAAGATCTCAATGAGATCACCATCAACAAGATCGTGATCTTTCATATCGTCTGGGTTCATGTAAGCCGAGTTTGATGAACCTTTAGCGCCAAGAACCGAGAGGTCTGATCCGTACGAGTTCAGAACATGCTTGAGTCGGCGACTCACGAGTCGGAACGGGTAGAGCGAAGGATCTATACCGAGAGCGGCTGCACCGTCTCCTTCGACCACTATCTCTTTCATCTCGGCCACGATGTCATCGGGAGCAACGGTGAATTTGGCCGTGCAATCGGGATCGGCAGCTGAGACAGTCATGATCTTGTCGGGGTGAACTTTCCTGCGGTTGGCACGAACTTCATCCATGGGCATGCGTGAGCCGGCATAGGCGAGGTCAATCATCTGATCATCGGTTGGGCGCTCATCCATCGGAGTCTGACCACCTGCGAAGGGGAGCGTTGTTCCCATGCGCTTGGCGAGTTCCCAGAACACTTCCCATTCGTTTAACACGTCGCCCTCACGCTCGGTGATGGCATCGGTGTAGTTGGTGTACGGAGCACGGAACCAACGATCCATCAAGTGGGGAATGTCGGCTCGTTCAAGCGAGAGAGTTGGTGCAACGACGTAATGAGCGAACTCGGCAGTTGAAGACATGCGGTGATC
This sequence comes from Ilumatobacteraceae bacterium, assembly GCA_044358015.1. Lineage (GTDB taxonomy): Bacteria > Actinomycetota > Acidimicrobiia > Acidimicrobiales > Ilumatobacteraceae > Casp-actino8. The sequence continues at coordinate 9,210 of JBIKOO010000058.1, read as the reverse complement.
AATTACGACCAACAATTCAAGATCTTTCATTGCCTTGAGTGTGAGCTCTTGATCAGGCCACGCAACAACGGGGTTGCCACCGCTCACAATCAGGGCCCGAACTTGTCCTTCACCAGGCGTCAAGATTTCTTCAGCCAAAGTTGTGGTCAACATCTCGCCACGAATACCACGCAGATTGCGCATTCGCGATGGTGCGCCCGAGGCGGCTAACCGTGCTGCATGAACTTGTGCACGACGTGGTGTCTCGGGATACAAGAAGTAACCACTTTCGAGTTTGTCACCCTCGCGATTGACGCGACCACAAATGGTGTTGAGGGCAATCGAGAGGTGCTCGGTGAGTCCAGAGTGCGGAGCCATTGACGGTCCGGTTCCGGTTCCGCTGGTGCCTTTCTTTGCTGAAGCAAACATACGAGCAGCGGCGACGATGTCGTCGGCTGGAACGTCGCAACGTTGCGCAACGTATTCGAGTGTGAACGCTGAGACAGCATCGGCGAGTTGCGGTAAATCGGCAACCCACTGATCACAGAATTCGTGATCGAATAAACCTTCGTCAATCACAACCTTCAAGATGCCGGCCATCAACGTGGGGTCTTCACCTGGCTTGGGTGCCAAGTGAATGTCGGCTTGCGAAGCGAACTCAGTCCGACGAGGATCAATAACGATCAATTTCATTCCACGTTTTTTGGCTTCACGTAACACCACGTAAGGGTTTGTTCCTTGTAATCCGCCGACAGGTCCGAAACTTGACACCATCGGGTTGTAACCAATTGCGAGCAACACTTCGGCATCACTGAAGTTGTGATAGCCGGCTTCCCAAATTCCGACGCGAAATGGTGCCGTTGATTTTGCCGGTTGATCGATGGTGACCGACGTATAAAAACTGGGGGAGTCGAAGCCTTGATGGAACGCGCGGGCTGCTGGCACGGCCAGAGAGTTTTGGTATCCGCCGGTACCTGTGTAAGACGCGATCGCGCGCGGACCATAAGTATCGAGAATGTGTCGCAACTTGGCGCCGATTTCGTCCATGGCTGATGTTGAGGCGATCTCTTCAAAGGTTCCGTCGGGACGGCGGCGTAACGAACTGAGTAAGCGTGAGGGGTGAGTCATTTGTTCGGGAATCTGGCGGCCCTTAATGCAGGTGTACCCAGCAAAGATCGGGTCGTCGGCAACGCCACGAATAGCAACAGCGCGACCTTCTTGAACGTCGACCTCGATGGGGCAACTGGCATGGCAGAAGCGGCAAAACGAAAGATGAGTTGAAATCTCGTGATCGGCAGTGGTCGACATATTTCCCCCTGTAGTTGCCCGTCCCCACGGGTCTGTACACAAACTAATCCACCGATTAGTTTGTGAACAGACCCAACGTCGATTTAGTTCACGAAAAGAGAACAGTCATGAGCGATTCCTTAGTGATTGATGACTTGATTCATCGCAAGCAAGCCGCGATTGCGTGTCCGTACCCGATCTTTGCTGGTCTTCGCTCCACCGAGGGCGTGGCGTTCAACAGCGATCTGGGGGCTTGGATCATTACTCGGTATGACGACGTGCGAGCCATTCTGCGCGATACCGATCGTTTCTCGAGTTTGAGTCCCACCGGGCCGCAGGCCGCAGGTGAGGCCCTGATGAACGGCATCATGCAACTCATGCAAGAACCTGACATGGCGGCACTGCTGGGCTCAAACACCATGACGCGTGGTCGCGTTGCGGTATTGCTGAATGCCGATCCGCCTGATCATCGTCGTCAACGTAAATTGGTCAATCCAGCGTTTCGGCCGGATCGTATTCGGGCCATGGAACCGACAATCACCGAAGTAGGTTTGCGCCTCCTCGAGGGTGTCAAAGCCGATTTGCAGGCCCATGGTCAAACTGACATCTTGCGAACGTTCACGGTGGGTCTGCCCATGACCATTATCGCGATCGCTCTAGGGGTGGCTGGCGAAGACCTCGGCACGTTTAAACGTTGGTCCGACGACATTGTGATGCCCGTCGGTAACCATTCGCCCTCAGTTGAGCAAGTGCGCGGTTTTCTCATTTCAACAAAGGAGTTCACTGAGTACTTTTTGGCCCAGATTGCGGCGCGTAAAGCCAATCCCACTGGAGATCTGTTGTGCGATATCGCTAACGCTCAGATTGACGGCGAAGAACTCACTGATGACGAACAACTAGGCATGCTTCAGCAATTCTTGGTGGCAGGTAACGAAACAACGACCAACCTCATCTCCAACATGATTCGTTATTTGGCTGAGAATCCGAGTATTCAGACCCATATTCGACAACATCCCGAACTGATTGAGCCATTCGTTGAAGAGATGTTGCGGAGCGAGGCCCCCGTCGGCGGACTCTTCAGGCAAGCCAAAGTAGATGTCGAGATTGCCGGAACCACGATTCCGGCTGGCGATCACATGTGGTTGGTGTTCGCCTCGGCTAATCGTGATGAGTGCAAGTTTGCTGAACCCGATGTCGTTGATCCCGAGCGTGCCAACGTGAAAGACCACTTAGCCTTTGGTAATGGTGAGCATTTTTGCCCGGGGGCTGGGTTGGCCCGTGCCGAGGCCCGAATCGCCTTGCAATTGGTTCTTGAGCACCTTGACGACATTCGTTTGACCCCAGACAACGACTTTCCGTACGGCGATTCCTTCGTTTTGCGTGGATTAACGAGCCTCAAGATCACCGCCACCCCAAAGAATTAGTCTTTCGGGCTCAGCAACGACCTTGGCGTAGCGGCAGAACTAATCAATCGGTTAGTTTCTATGAGGTTAGTAATTACGCCGTACTGAGGGGAATGTCATGGCTGATCGTTGGATAACAGACCGAGCGCCGAGTAAGCGCTGGCCGCACTACACCCGCGCCAATGCTGGTGAAGTTTTGAGTGTTTCGGCAAGTCCGCTGAGTCAGCAGTTCTGCTGGGAAAACGGCATCTTGCTGGGCTGGCGCGACGGATATGTACGTGGCGGTAACTACACCCTTGACGAGTTCACCGACGGCGAGCCCGAAGTATGCGGTTTCTTTGCTGGTTACTTCTATATCAACTTGGCCAATGTGCGCATGCAGGCCGTGCGCAGTCCATTGTTGACCGTTGAACAACTCGACTTGGCCTTCTTTGGTGATCACCCCGAGGTTCCGCCGTACGAAGCCCACCCACTCGATGAGCGTCCCGAGATGGCCGAAGGAGTTTTGGCGCACCTGGGTTGGGTGATGTCCAACACATCAATCCCCGAAGTTGACGCTGAAAAAGTCATGACGATTGCGCTTCGTCAGGCGCGTCCCGATCTCTCAACTTTGTCGGATGCCGGATTGCTGACGCGTGCCCGCATGTTCCAGCCGTTGTTGCGCAAGTTGTTTGATAGTCACACTCCGCCGTCCTCTGACTCGGCGATTGCCCCCGGAATTCTCGGAGCAGTATGTGCGGCACTCGGAGAACCCGAGACGGCCATGAAGTTGATCGCCGGAATCGGCGACGTCGATTCGGCCGAGCCCAGTTACCGCATGTGGGATCTGTCGCGAACCGTGAACGCTTCGGCAGAACTCACCAATGTGTTTAACGCTGGTGTTGCTGGATTGCTGGGCCGATTACAAGATTCAAATAATGCTGACGCCAAGAAATTCGTTGCTGATTTCGCTCAGTTCATTGTTGAATTCGGTTCACGTGGACCGAATGAATGGGAAATTAGCGCCGACACTTGGGAAACTAAGCCCGAGTATGCACTTGCTGTCATTGACCGAATTCGTTTGCAGTCCGACTCTGAATCACCCAAGATTCGCAATGCGCGTAAAGCCGATGAGCGCAAGGCTCTGACCGAAGATATTCGCGCCAAGGTCAAGCCACTCGGTGAAGAACTGGCTGGTCAACTTGAAGGTGCACTGATTGCCAGTTCGCAAATGGCAATTCGTGAACGCACCAAGACCAACATCATCCGCGCGCTTCATGAAGTTCGTATGGCATTTCGTGAGCTTGGTCGTCGTCGTGCCGCTGAAGGCACGTTGAAAGATCCGCATCACGTATTCGCATTGCTTGATTCTGAACTCGACCAGTTCTTGTTCGAGGGTTCGTCAATGAAGGACACGCTTGCTGCCCGTCACGCACAGTGGCAAGAGTTGCAACTGCTTGAACCACCGTTCTTCATTAAGAACGGTGTCGTGCCGCCGTTGAGTGAGTACAAAAAGAAGGGGCAGTCAAATGCAGCAAAGGCTGTCGTTGGCGATGTTGTGCAAGGTGTTCCTGGTTGTACAGGTCAATATGTTGGCCGCGCTCGCGTCATTCTTGATCCCACCGAACCTGGTGATCTTGAGCCAGGCGATGTATTGATCGCTCCCAACACCGATCCCGCTTGGACACCTTTGTTCATGTCGTGTGGTGCAGTCGTGGTCAACGTTGGAGCAGCCATTAGTCACGCGATCATCGTGAGTCGCGAACTTGGTTTGCCGTGTGTTGTTTCGGCAACTGATGCAACTGTACGTATTCCTGATGGAGCGTTGATCGAAGTCAATGGCGACACTGGTGCCGTCACAATTTTGGAGGTTCCCGCATGAGTAAGCCCTTTCGTTTTGGTCTTCAGGCCTACGCTCCCAACTCGGGCAAAGAATGGCGCGAACTGGCCCGCAAGGCCGAGGCTTCGGGCTTTTCGTCCTTCCATCTAGCCGACCACATCATCGGGCCAGGTCCAGCTCTTGCTGCTACTGGGCACCCCGTTCAGACTGTTGCGGCAATACCAGCGATGGCAGTTGCTGCAGAAGCGACGAGCACCATCAAAGTTGGTTGCCGAGTGTTATGCGTCGACTATCGCAATCCAGTGATGTTGGCTAAAGAGGTTGCGACTCTCGACTTCTTCTCTGAGGGACGTCTTGAGTTGGGTCTTGGTGCAGGTTGGCTGCAAGGCGAGTACGAAGCAATCGGAGTTCCCTTTGATCGTGCCGGAGTTCGCATCGATCGTTTTGAAGAAGTGATTACTTTGTTGCGTGCATCTTTTGCCGAAGGCGAATTGAATATCGATACACCCCATGTTCACGCGGTGGGTTTTGAAGCAGTTCCGAAACCGTTCACCAAGTCAGGTCCGCCAATCATGATTGGAGGCGGTGCGAAACGAATTCTCACTATCGCAGGTCGCGAAGCCGACATTGTTTCGTTGAACTTCAATAACTCATCTGGAAAGTTGGGCGCCGACGGAATCGGCTCGTCAACTGCAGAGTTGACCGATCAAAAGATTCAGTGGATCAAAGATGGCGCAGGTGCGCGTTTTGATCAGATTGAAATTGAAATCGCTGCCTACTTCACGATCGTGACACCCGATGGTGAGGGCACCCGCGCCAAGATGGCTCCGATGTTTGGTATGACTCCAGAAGTCTTTGCTGAACATCCCAATGCATTGATTGGTTCAGTCGACGAGATTTGCGATCGTATTGTTGAACGCCGCGAACGCTTTGGTATTAGTTATGTCAGTTTTGGTGCCTCAGTTATTGATGCAGTCATTCCAGTTGTTGAACGCCTCGCTGGCAAATAATTCAATTATCTAGTTTCATTCCAATTCGTTTTTGAGAGAGAGCACATCATGGCCGTCGACATCAGCACCTTTAACCCATTCGATCCTTCAACGCAACAGTGTCCATTTCCGCACTATGCACAAATGCGTGAAGAAGCACCGGTGCACCCAGTGCCAGGTCTTGGCGTCCATTTGGTGACGAAGCACGACCTCGTGATGCAGGTGTTGCGCGACCCACAGACATACTCGTCAATGTTCGGTGGTGCAGGTATGCCATTGAGTTCTGCAGATCGTGAGAAGTTTGCTGAAGTAATGGCTGCGGGTTACCCGCGCGTTCCGACGATGTTGACCGCCGATCAGCCAGATCACACTCGTTATCGCCGTTTGGTTGCTCGCGCCTTCCACCCGAAGGTCATTGCCGAGATGGAACCAATTATTCGTCAGATCACTGTCGAACTCATCGAATCGTGGATCGATAAAGGTCGTATTGAATTCGTGAAAGAATTCGGAGTGCCGCTACCCGTGCGAGTGATCGCTAAGGCGTTGAATGTTCCTGACGATCGTTTGGCTGACTTCAAGCGTTGGTCCGATGACTCCATTGCCGGAATTGGTACCAACATCACCCTCGAACAGCGTTTGCAAGCAGAGTACGGAGTTAACGAATTCCAGCATTACTTTGCCGAGCAGATTGAACTCCGTCGCACCAATCCACAAGACGACATTTTGACGAACTTGCTCAATGCATCAATTGATGATGACGATCCCGAAGTGACCGACAAGCGTCAACTTGATATGCCCGAGATGTTGAGCATTATTCAGCAGTTGTTAGTTGCCGGAAATGAAACAACCACCAAGTCTTTGACCGAGATGGTTCGCTTGCTTGCCGAAAACCCCGAAGAGTGGGCAGCCTTGAAGGCTGATCCGTCACGAGCAGAAAAAGTGTTTGAAGAAACGCTTCGTTTGTCGACACCAACCCAAGGGATGTGGAGAATCCTCACCAAGGATGCAGAACTTGGGGGAGTGCAACTCACCAAGGGCCAGCGCATCATCATCGTGTTTGCCTCGGCAAACCGTGATGAAGCGTTGTACGACAATCCCGATGATTTCATTCCGATGCGCGATCACCTACGTGACAACCTGGCCTTCGGTAAAGGTATTCACTTCTGCTTGGGTGCAAATCTTTCACGCCTTGAAGGCAAGGTTGCGGCTGAAGAGTTGTCGAAGCGCATTGACACCATCACGTTGTCAGAGTCGAACAAGTACCAGTATTTCCCCAGTTTCATGTTGCGTGGTTTGACTGATCTAGACATTGAGTTCACCGCCGCCAAAGGTGTGACCGCATGAGTCGCGAACTCGAAGGCAAGATTGCCGTTGTCACTGGTTCTAGTCGGGGTATTGGACGCGGCACTGCAATCGCTCTCGCTGAAAAAGGCGCAACGGTGTACATCACTGGGCGCTCGGCCGGCGACGGGCCTCTGACCATTGACACAACGGTCAAGATGGTCAATGAAGCAGGCGGAAAAGGTATCGCCGTTCAAGTCGATCACGGAGATGACGCGCAGATCGCAGCGTTGTTCGCACGGGTTAAGGACGAAGTCGGCAAGATCGACATCTTGGTGAACAATGTGTACAAGATTCCCGATCCGCCGGCCTGGGGCGGTGGCTTTTGGGATCATCCCGTGAGCATTTGGGACGATCAAGTCGGTATTGGTCTGCGCGCGCACTACATCGCTTCATGGCATGCGGCCCCGCTGATTTTTGCAGCTGGACCCGGCGGATCAATTATCAACGTGTCTTCGCCTGGTGGAAGTTCTTATCACTTCAGTTCTTCGTATGGTGCAGGTAAGGCTGGTCTCGATCGCCTGAGTGCCGACATGGCTCTTGAACTGAAGCCGAAGGGTATTGCCTGCTGTTCGGTGTATCCAGGTTCGGTTGCGACTGAATTCATTCAGGCAGTATCGGGTGAACGCGGAACTGATCTCACTGCAGCACAAACGACACTCGGTGTTGGTCGCGCGATTGCCGCACTGGTGATTGCTCCCGATCTCATGGAACGCTCAGGAACGATTCAATGGATCGAAGATATCTCTGAGCAGTTTGATACACGTGACGAGAACGGCAACCGCGCCGTGAAGTACAAGACTCGCAAATAAGTTTTAGAACTCGAGTTGCAAGTGATCGACGCCACGGATGGTGAGACGATCGCGCCATGTGATGTCACCGACGGCCTTCATGTTGGGGAATCGCTTGACCATCGTGCCAACGGCGATTTCGGCTTCCAGTTTTGCGAGGCTTGCTCCGAGGCAATAGTGAATGCCGCCAGCAAAAGCGAGATGTCGATTTGAATTTGTTCGGTCGAGTCGCAGGATGTTGGGATCATCAAACATTGCAGGGTCATGATTGCCGGAGCCAAGCAGGGTGGTGACGATTGTTCCAGGTTCCACCAAAAGTGGGCCATTCAGCGTTTGGTAGGTCACGGGCACGATAGGTACGCGGACAGTCTGTTGGACCGGTCCGTCAAAGCGCAAAAGTTCATCAACGGCACGGTTCGCAATACTCGGATTGTTGTGCCAGAGAGATAACTGGTCGGGGAAACGCAGCAAAGCGTTGATGGAATTACCAATCAGGTTGACGGTCGTTTCGTGACCAGCGATGTACAGCAAAACGACGAAGGAGATCAGTTCATCAAGGCCCAAATTGTCCCCTTCATCTTCAACGGCGATCAGAGCGGACAGTAGGTCATCGCCGGGATGCAAGCGTCGATCTTCAATGATCGTGAACAAATAGGGGATCATTTCGTTTAAAGCCCCATCAGTTCGATCAAGGTCTTCAAGAGTTGAAGTTGGTTCCAAAGAGAGCGTGATCAGTTGACCCCATTCGCGCAATTCATCGGAGCGATCTGTAGGCATCGCCAATAGATCTGATATCACCTGGAAAGGAATCGGGAAGGCCATCTCGTCCACGAGTTCCATGCCGCCATTTTTTGAGGCCTGATCCAAGACATCATCCACCAACTGTTGAATTCGCGGGCGCAATCGGTCAATCGAAGTTGGAGTAAAGGCTTTACTCACCAGTCGACGTAAGCGGGTGTGATCGGGGGGATCAAGGTTGAGGATTGTTTTCGCTCCCTCACGACCTTTTCGGCGTTCGCGTTTTGCAATCCATAGTGGGTCCGTCGGCTCATTAGCCGAGGCTTCAATATCACGGCTGAAATCATTACTTCGAAGTGTCGAGGAGACATCTTCGTAGCGCGTCAATACAACACCGCCCATCTCAGTGGTGTGGACTGGATCCTGTTGGCGTAGCGCATCGTAGAACGGGTACGGGTTGGCGCGAAAGGCTGGATTGAATGGATTGAAGACAGGCTTGTTCATGTGATTGCTCAGTTTGCTTTCAGTGCTGTGGCTAATACGTCGATGATTTGATCAATTTGTGCGTCGCTGATGACGAATGATGGGCAGAAAGTATTGGCGTCAGTGCCGATAGCACGCGTGATCACTCCAAGGTCCATCATGCGATCGCGAATGACAACAGGGTCGTTGTGGGGATGGTGAGAAACCGCCCAAACCGAACCGTCTCCGCGAATGGCCGCAACCATTCCATCGTCAGCAAGGGCTTGCAATCCAGTCGATAGGCGCTTGCCAATATGAAGTGAACGGTTAAGCATGTCTTCGCGTTCAAGGATTTCAATATTTGTTAACGCCGCGGCGCAAGCCGTTGGATGGCCGGAGTA
>JBIKOO010000057.1:0-10619 GCA_044358015.1 Ilumatobacteraceae bacterium | reverse complement strand
CTTTGTACTGATCGCCGTGAGCGTGACGTCCGATCACGATGGGCTTGGTCCAACCCGGAACAAGTCGCGGAATGTTGCTGCAGATAATGGGTTCACGGAAAACCACACCGCCAAGAATGTTGCGGATCGTTCCGTTTGGTGACTTCCACATTTTCTTGAGACCAAACTCTTCAACACGAGCTTCGTCGGGGGTGATGGTTGCACACTTGACGCCGACACCATGCTTCAAGATGGCGTTGGCTGAATCGATCGTGACTTGGTCGTCGGTGGCGTCACGATGCTCCATACCGAGGTCGTAGTACTCAAGATTGACGTCGAGGTACGGGAGGATGAGGCGGTCCTTGATGAACTGCCAAATGATGCGAGTCATTTCGTCGCCATCGAGTTCGACGACGGGATTATCAACCTTGATTTTGGCCATGGGGCGCCTCCGGGTGCGGTGGTCGCTCGGCGACCACGGGTTTTGTCACTTGTATTGTACTTGTCAACCTTAGCCCGAGAAGCCACCCCCCAGGCAACTAGTCGCCCATCAATCTGCCTGACGAATAAGCCCGTCTGATCTAACGCCCAAGACTCACAAAAACCAGGGCCAAACCCGCACACGCCATCCCGACGTATTGCGAGCGATTGACTTTTTCGCGATCGAGTCGCAGGGCTAACACGATCGTGCTCACGGGATACAAAGCGGTGATCACTGAAACCAAAGACAACATCCCTTGGCGGTTTGCGTACACAAATAGGACATTGGCACCCATATCAAACAGTCCGGCCCACAAGGCGATCGCTGGGATGCGACCGCCACCTAAACCTGAACGGCGTCGGATCAAGATGATCGTGACCGCGATCGAGATTGATGCGATTCGAGCCGCGAGCAGAGGCCACATCCCCGAGTCCGACGACGTGCGATCAAGACACACAAACATCCAGCCAAATCCGCAACCAGCTAACGCTGCGACACCAACGATTTTCATCTTGGTTGGAGCGTGCGCAGTTCCTAATGCCCCGGTCACCAAAGCGATCCCCACAATCGCGATCACAATTCCGACATAGGCGATGAGCGACGGACGATCACCAAGAAACAAACCAGTGCCAACGGGAAGAGAAGCACTCACCACTGCAGCAAGAGGAGCAACGACCGTCATCGACCCATTCGCTAACGCGTGATAGAACAGCGTCAGTCCGATGAACCCGCCGACTCCGCCAGCAGCGCCCCACAACCAATCGTGAAGTCCTGGCGTCGGATCACCAAGAACTGCCAGAAAAACTCCTAACAACATCAAGCTAAAAACTTGTCCCGCGCAGGTCACGACCAAACTGTCAATCTTGCGTGTCGCCCTTCCACCGCAATAGTCGCCTACTCCATAAACAAGTGCAGCTGCGGCGGCAAGCAAAATTTCCACAGCACATGATTAGCACGACATAAACAGCACAACCGCACTTACTGGCTATGACTTGTGTACTTTTCATGCATGCGCCGTTCCTTTATCGCCATCATCAGCCTCCTATCTCTCACAGCTTGCGGTGGTGGTTCCAACGACACAGCGCCCGATACTTCATCGACTAGTACCGAAACATCAACTGAGACATCAACAACTCTGGCCACGCCCACAACAATCGTGGCTCCGTATACGAGTGAGATTTACAGCGACCCCACGCATTGGACTTGTCGCCCCGACATGGCTGACACCTGTGATGATGACACCAGTGTCACCATGATCAATGCCGATGGTTCAACTGAAGTTCAAACTTTTGCTGTCGACCCCGATGCTCCCGTCGACTGCTTCTATGCATACCCGACAGCTAGTGAAGATGTCACTTTGAACTCCGACCTCATCGCCGGTCGTGAGAAAGAAGTTGCGTTCCAACAAGCAGCACGGCTTTCAACGTCGTGTCGCATGTTCGCCCCAACGTATCGCAGCGTGACTTTGGCCGGCCTTTTCAACCCAGCAATGCCTGGCGACAGAACCCAAGCGTGGTTAACACCATTTGAAGACATCAAAGATGCTTGGAATCATTATCTTGCCAATGACAATCAAGGACGCGGCGTCATTTTGCTGGCTCACTCTCAGGGCACCGGACAACTCGTTCGTTTGTTGAAAGAGGTCATTGATCCAAGCGAAGCACAAAGATCAATTTTGATCTCCGCAATCATGCTTGGCGGAGCGGTCGCAGTCCCCGAAGGCGAAGACATCGGTGCGGCAATGCAAAACATTCCGTTGTGTCGTGCCAACGATCAAACCGGTTGCATCATGACCTATGCATCATTCCGCGACACTGCGCCGCCTCCTGCCAATGCCTACTTCGGCAAGCCCGGCGGCATGGGACAGCCTGCGCCCGAAGGAGAAATGGCTGGTTGCACCAACCCTGCGGCATTGAGCGGTGGTACGGGCGTACTGATGTCGGCCTTCGTCACTGCCGATTGGGCATTCACCGACCCAGCACTTGCAGCATCAATTACGACTCCATTCATGGGATTCCCCGACCTGCTTGAGGCCGAATGCGTGTATGAAAACGGTTTCTCTTATCTAGAAATTCACACCAACGCTGATCCCACTGATTCACGCGCTGACGCTTTCAAAGGTGACCTTTCACCCGAATGGGGAACTCATGCAGTCGATTGGGAAGTTGCATCACTCAACATCCTTGATGTTGTGAACGACGAAATCGCTGCCTGGTTGGCTACTCAATAATTCAGACCCCCAGGCGAAACTCACCTAAGGTACGAACATGCATCACGTTCGTTTTGGTCGTACCGGTCTCAAAGTTTCCCGTTTGTGCCTTGGCACGATGACGTTTGGTTATCAGTGCGATGAGGACACATCGTTTGCGATTATGGATGCGGCGGCCGAATCTGGCATCGACTTCATCGATACCGCAGACATGTACCCGCTCGGCGCTCCCCCAGATCTCTTTGGCCGCACTGAAGAAATCGTCGGCAAGTGGTTGAAAGGTCGTCGTGAAGAATTCATCGTTGCGACGAAGTGTTTCTTCCCAACTGGCAAGAAGGCCTGGGAGTCCGGCAACTCACGTCACAACATCATGCGCTCAGTGGATATTTCACTCAAGCGCCTCGGCACCGATTACATCGACCTCTACCAAGTGCATTCCTGGGATGCTGAAACTCGCGTCGATGAAACTTTGACTGCCATGGACGATCTTGTGAAGTCAGGCAAAGTTCGTTACGTCGGTTGCTCAAACTTCTTGTCATATCAACTCGCTCGGTCGGTTGGCCGCGCTGAAGTATTGGGCGTCAGCGGATTTGAGTGTGTTCAACCGCGATACAACATGTTGTTCCGCGAAAATGAACGCGAACTTTTTCCGCTGTGCGCAGAGGAAAACATCGCAGTCATCCCATACAACCCTCTTGCTGGTGGATTCTTAAGCGGCAAGCACCTGCGTGGCGCGCCAACCGAAGGTGGACGCTTCACCCTTGGCTTTGCCGCCGGTCGATACCAAGATCGCTATTGGCATGACCGCATGTTTGACACCGTTGATCACGTACGCACCATCGCCGACGAAGCCGGAGTTTCTATGGCGACTTTGGCTGTCCAGTGGGTACTCGCCAATCCGACAATTACCTCGCCCATCATTGGAGCGAGTCGTCCAGAGCAAATCGCCGACCCCGTCGCAGCAGTAAGTGCGCCAATCGACGCCGGAATCAAAGCCCGCATCGATGAGTTGACCTACGAGTACCGCTTCGGCGATAACGCCCGCTGAATTAGTTGCGGTCGGGCGCCCAGTTCCCGTGAAAACCAAACGGCACCCGTGCAGGCAATTTCACCTGGGCGACATATCCCCGATCAAAGTCCTGGGCATCAAGCACGACAAATTCAGTTGAGTCGTTCGATCCGTCGTGCACAAAAGTCACTAACCAGCCATCGTCTTCGACGGTGCTACCTGGTCGAGCGATAAACACTGGCTCACCTGCTGCTCGCGCAACTCCATGGTCAAAGACTTTGCGCTCACCAGTGACAAGGTCGTGCTTCACAGTTGGCCAGTGCATCGAGCCTGGATCAACCTGAGCGCAATAACCGTAGCGATACATTTGCCCGGTCAGTGATCCGCGATGTCGCGGGAATTCATTAGCCGATGAATCAATTGTGGTGACCGACACTCGCTTGGTCATGGGATCTATCTCCCAACGCATGAGTCGCGGCAATGCGTCGCCGAATGGACCGAGCAAATCATCACGCATCATGAGGTCGTAGAAACTCACATCGAGCACAACCTTGCCATCAGGCGTGTCGTATGCGTTCATCGGATGGAACACATAGCCCACGGGCACGTCAATCCATACGATGTCCGCCGCGGTTCCTTCGCGCGGCATCAGCCCCACACGATTGCCATACTCGGCGTTCCATCTGAATGGAAAGCGCCCAGCGAAAGCCAAATCAAAGTCAACCAAAACCGGCTGATCGTAAACAACAACGTAACGATCAGTGATTGACATGTCATGCACCATTGACATACCCGGCAAAGGAATGTCCACTGTACGATTCACACGCCCGTCTTTACCAACGCGCACATACTGCACGTGATCCATCCATTCAGCCCATGCGTAAACGATTGCATGCATCTCACCGGTCACGGGATCAATTTTTGGATGCGCAGTAAATGCACCGGGCAGAGTTCCAAAAAAGTCGTTACGTCCGACAGTCTCAAGCTCTTCTGTCAATTCCACTGGACAACCACCAGCTTCAACCATCGCCCATGTGGTGCCAGCAAAAGATCCGACGTTGGTGTTGGGACCAAACGACGAGTTATTCCAATTACGTCCCGAGATATCGGGTAACCCCCGCGCTGCATTCACCGCGGTTGATCCGACATATCGATTGCGATACCACTCAGCGCGCCCTTCACGTAAGCGAATGCCGTGCACCATTCCGTCACCCATAAACCAGTGATGAGTCGCTGGATCAACGTCCACCATGGGATTGGGCCCATTGCGCAGATAGCGACCATTCAATTCAGTGGGCAGTTCGCCAATGATTTGTAAGTCAAAGGCAGTTACCTCTTCAGATACGGGGGCGTAGTTCCCCGTGAGGTAACGGTTGTGGGCGACAGCATCAGATAACGAAGTCATGGCTGATGTTTAATCCGTCTACTAGACAGCGTCAAGTAACTTGTCCAGAAAAACACAAAGCCCCACCGTAGTGGGGCTTTTGGTGGGCATGACGGGACTCGAACCCGGGACCTCTACCATGTCAAGGTAGCGCTCTAACCAACTGAGCTACACGCCCAAAAGCAGAACTACCTTACCGCCAATACGGCGTCGTCGCCCACCTCACGGTCGCCATATTTGACGAGCGCTACCGCAACCGCAGGGCTACTTCATTGGCCATCAGCCGACCCGCCCGAGTCAACGTGACTTGCCCATTGTTGACCCGCACCAATTCGCTCATCAGTTCAAGATCGCTCACACTAAATGAATCAACGGGCACCCCTTCACGCATCCGTAAAGCCAATTGCAATCCTTCAATGCGTTGAGCATCAACATCAAGCTCTTCGCTTGACGACTCGGCGCTTTGCCCCGAATCAATCAATTCAATAAAGCGATCGGGCGTGCGCACGTTCCATGAACGACGACCGTCGTGATGGGCATGAGCAGCGCTACCAAAGCCGGCGTAGTTGCCTTGAAACCAATACAAACGATTGTGCTGGCATTCACGTCCTGCCTGCGACCAGTTCGACACTTCGTAATTCTCCATGCCCGCAGCGGTCAGCAAATCATCAACGACTTCGTACATCTCTGCTTGAACATCATCATCGGGATGTCGACTCGGATCGTCAGCTAATGGAGTGCCGCCTTCGACTGTTAAGCCGTAAGCCGATACATGCGTGGGTTGGAGATCGACAACTGACGCCACAGTTGCAGCCCAATCCTTCACCGATTCACCATGAACGCCATAAATAATGTCGAGGTTGATATCGGCGAAACCGACCTGACGCGCCAACTCAACAGACCGTTGAACATTTTCCGGATTATGAGTTCGCCCAAGTGATTGCAAAACATGACGTTGCATCGACTGCACGCCAAAACTCAATCGATTCACTCCGCCATCGCGAAAAACCCGCAGCATGTCACTTGTGATGTCATCGGGGTTGCACTCAATCGTCACTTCAGCATCGCTCGTCGTCGGGATACCTTGAAGAACCTTCATTAATGATTCGGGAGGCACCCGCGTCGGCGTTCCGCCACCGACGAAAATTGATGTTGCGGTCGGCATACCTGACTCCACCGCTCGTGAAATTTCGGTCGATAGCGAGTCAAGGTATTTCTCAATGATGTGATCACGATCAGTAAACGTGGCAAAGGCGCAGTAATCACACCGGTGACGACAAAACGGAATATGGAGATAAACGCCATACCCCGGATTTTCAGCAGTGGCTCGCATTAACTACTCGTCGCTGGCTTAAAAAGGATGCCCAGTTCTTCAAGATGACCGCGCACATCGTCAATTGCCACATCAAGCATGACGGCAATCGCGCGCACATCATCGGCCCGAACCGTGAGCACCTTGCCGTTGAAATCGCCGCGCTGAACTTGAATCATTGTCAGGTACCGCGACAGCGTGGCAAAACTCGGCCCATCAATCGCAGCCAACTTCACCAAGTCGATAGCCAATTTCTTCGAGTCTGAGACTGATTGCCCATCAGCTAGTTGCACATCTCTCGGCAATAGTTGCTCAATCGGCACGTCATAAAAATCCGCAAGTCGCCGCAGACGAGGCAACGAAATTGACCGCTCCCCCCGCTCGTAAGCGCCAAGAACGGACGCCTTAAATTCATCCTGCGAATTTGACTCAACTTCTTGCAAAGACAATTTCTTCTGGCGACGTATTGAACGGAGTCGATCGCCAACTCGAACGTTGTAGGCCAGCGACTCTGCATCATTTTCGTCAATGTCAGATGAACGACCAGACTTCTTTGAGACGACTGCCTTCTTAACCATGTTGCGATCTTAAGTAAGTCAACATGACTCCGGCAGCGACTGCCGCAGTTTCAGCCCGCAAGATTCCGCCAGGTAATGAAACACGACGAGTCATCAGATCCATTTCCTGATGCGTAAAGCCACCCTCTGGACCAATCACAATTGTTGATATGCCCGCGTCAGGGGCCTCGCCTTCAGGGTCGGCGACAGCAAGGTGTGGTCCGTAGGACTCCACAAAGTTCTCAATTGACGGACACACATCATGAATCGTCGGTATGAAAACTGAACGACTTTGCATGGCGGCCTCACGGGCAATCTTTTGCCAGCGCACTTGATTCTTGGCACCCTTGTCGCTATCCCAACGAACAATGGAACGCTCGGTAATGATCGGAACAATGTGATCAATCCCCAATTCAGTTAATTTCTGAATCACTAAATCGGGTTTATCGCTTTTGGTCACCGAAAACGCGACCGTCAATGCGCGTGGGTTGATCTCGGTCTGCACCGTTGAATCATCAGTGGATAGCACCGCCGACATCGCGTAGTGACAGATGCGCCACGAGCCGCGGCCATCACTGACCGAAACCTCTTCACCACTTCGTAGACGCAGAACCTTGGCCAAGTGATGAAAATCATCATCGTTCAAAACCGGCGCGTTGATATCAATCACAAACGCGTGAGCCGCGGCACGACGCCGCTCGATCATGAGAATGCCGACTTGATTCGTGAGAAGAAACCTTTATCAGCTGGCGCAACATCTTCGCCACGCTTTTCGGCAAAGGCACGGAGTAATTCTGATTCGTCATCGGACAATCTGGTCGGCACGACCACTTTGACTACTGCGATCAAATCGCCTCGACCAGTTGACTGCAATCGAGGCACACCCCGCTTCTTGAGCACGAACTGCTTACCAGGTTGTGTTCCGGCAGGAATCAACAAAGTTTCTTCACCATCAAGGGTTTCAAGTTCAAGTGAAACGCCCAATGTTGCTTGGGCAATTGAGATTTCCACTTCTGTCACAAGATTGATGCCGTCACGTTCGTAGATCGCGTGTGGCTTCACCCGCAAGTGCACGAACAAATCTCCGGCTGAACCACCTCGTTGGCCAACTGCACCACGGCCCGTCAAGCGCAACGTTGAACCAGTATCAACACCGGCGGGAACATCGACTTGGAAAGTCTTTTCAGTGATTACCCGACCTTCACCGCTACATGTAGCGCATGGCGTTGCAATGATTTGCCCAAAGCCACGGCAGCGCTGACAGGCCTGCATTGAAACCATCTGCCCGAGCAAGCTTTGACGTATGCGCTGAACTTGACCGACCCCGTTACATTCCGAACATTTCACTGGCTGCGTTCCAGAACCTGCGCCCGAACCAGAGCAGTCATCGCAAACCAGAGCCGTGCGCACACTCACCGGAACATTGGCACCGAAAACCGCTTGTTCAAATGAGAGATCGGCAACGACTTCAAGATCTTGCCCGCGCGGCGGACCTGCCGGACCACGCTGTTGACCAAATGGACTGCCGCCGAAAAATGATTCGAAGATATCGCCGAGGCCTCCACCGCCGCCAAAGAAATCTCCGCCTCCGCCACCACCAGCACCGGACACTCCGGCTTCACCGAAACGGTCGTAGCGAGCCCGTGAATCGGCATCGGACAAAACTTCATAGGCCTGAGCAACCTGTTTGAACTTTTCTTCGGCGCTGGCGTCTCCGGGATTGGCGTCAGGGTGAAATTGACGGGCTTTGACGCGGTACGCCTTTTTGATTTCATCGGCTGAGGCATCGCGCCGCACATCGAGGAGTTCGTAATAGTCAGCCATAATCGTCGCAATTCTACAAAGGTTATTTTTCGATCACGACTGCTTAGCTCTCGCCGAGTCGTCGACCCAATCGGTCTGAAACAACCTCAACGGTCGCAAGTGCTTGCGGATAGTCCATCCGAGTAGGTCCGAGTACCCCGATTGTTCCAAGTTGCTCACCGTCAACCACAACGGGAGCCACCACGACCGAGCAACTAGCCAGCGGTTCAATGCCATGTTCAGCACCAATGGACACACTGAGACCTCGGTCAAGAATGTCCCGCACCAAAGTCACGACCAAATACTGTTGCTCCAACGTCTGCAAGACCTGTCGGACCACATCGACAGCATCAAAGGCCGACGCCATGGATGACGCTCCACCGACAAACACCGAGTCGTCCGAACCAACATGACGAAGTGCCGCCGAAGCCTTCTCACAAATTGCGTCAACTCCGACATCACCGCTCTGCGGGATATTGCGCGCATCAACAATCCCATGACCGATGAGGTGACGTTGCATATGCACAGTCGCAGCCCCAAGACGAGTCTCCGAGACTTCGGCATCAAATTCGAGGTGTTCGCTTTCAACCGAACCATTTGACATCACCGCGACCACCATGGCCTGACGTGCCGAAAGTCCAACGATTTGCACGGCCCGAATTTCAGCGCGTTCAACTTTGGGGCCGAGTACCACCGAGGCGTAATTTGTGAGACCCGCAACTAAGTGGGACGTGCGGGCGAGAAGTTCTTCCATACGGCCATGGGCGCCGTCAAAGAAATCTCGCACCTGACTGACTTTGACATCATCAAGTCGGCCGGGCTGACTGAGATGGTCGACGAAAAATCGGTAACCCTTGTCGGTTGGGATGCGTCCAGCCGAGGTGTGCGGCTGAGCCAAGAAACCTTCTTGCTCAAGAACCGCCATTTCATTACGTACCGTGGCCGAAGAAACATTGATATCGGGCGCGGTCGCAATATGGGTTGAGCCAACGGGCTGGCCGGTGCCGATGTATTCCTGCACCACAGCTCGCAGAATTGCGGTCTTCCGATCGTCCAACATGACATTTGTAATCTAGCGCACCAAACCCGATGGCTCAGGTCCCTTCAACACCCATGGCCTTATAACGAGCCAGAGCCTCATCACGTTCGGCGTGATGGTCAACAATCGGTGCCACATAACCGATCGGGACCCCGGCCCCCTTGCGTTTGCTGTCATGAGGAGCGTGAATCAGTGAACTTGGCAATGACGCAAGTTCAGGAACAAAGCGACGCACATAGTTCCCATCGGGGTCGTAGCGCTCACCCTGCAACATCGGATTAAAGACTCGGAAATACGGTGCCGCATCAGTTCCGGTGCCAGCGGTCCACTGCCAGCCATGCGAGTTGCTCGCGATATCGCCGTCAACAAGATGCTTCATAAAGAACTTGGCGCCCCACTGCCACGGCAGGTGAAGATCTTTCACCAAAAAACTAGCGACGATCATGCGCACCCGATTGTGCATCCATCCTGTTTGCACCAATTCGCGCATGCCCGCATCGACGATCGGATAACCCGTTTCGCCACGGCACCACGCGGCAAATCGTTCTTCAGCAATCGGGCCTTCATCGTGCACGAGTCCGTCAAGTTTATGATTGAGATTCTTCCAACCAGTGTCAGGAAAACGGAACATCACGTCGGCGTAGAAATCACGCCAAGCCAACTCGTTACGAAACACATTGTGTGACGGCCCAGGGACGAGATCGGCTAACAATTGTCGAGGATGGACAATCCCCCAACGTAACGCTGCCGACAAACGACTTGAGCCATTCACCGACGGATCATTACGACGATCGGCGTAACCATCGAGACCGTCGCCACCGCGCAAGCGATACTCGTTCCATTGAT
>JBIKOO010000146.1:0-3239 GCA_044358015.1 Ilumatobacteraceae bacterium | reverse complement strand
ACTGAAAAGACCAATCACACCAGCGATCACCAGACATACTCCGACAGTGATGACGAGCAGATTGTTTTGATAAGGCGTTGATGCGGATGTTAGCGCCGTGATTTCGTTGCGATCGTAAAACAGCCAGTAACCGAGACTGCGCAGTGCTTCGGTTGGGGTAGACGTTGCCGAGGTGGATTGAAGGGCTTCGCTGTACGACAAAACCGCGGCCCCAAATTTTCCTTGCACAGATAATCCGGCAGCCCACCATGCGCTCATGACGAGAGAAATCAGAGCAAGGAATCCGGTCAGTGATAACGCTCGTCTGAAAGAGATCTTGTGCGAGCTCCAGGCATCAATCAACCAGATAACTGGAGCGGGAGCGATCATCAGAAGTGCCGTGGCGTTCAGCCCCCCAGACGACATGATGACAAGACCAAAGATGGAAAATGTTGCCAACTTCGGTTCGCGGATGAGTTTGAGGGTGAGACCAACAATCCATGGCAGTAACGCCCAGGGCAATAAGAGTGCTGAGGTGCGCGATATGTACGGCAGAACGTATGGCGAAAGTTGAAAGGCAACACCGGCAATAAATGCGGAGTTCACGGGGAGGTCAAGAATTTTTGCGAGCCACCGCGCACCCAAGCCGGCGATGACGAGCAACGTTCCGAGCCAAAGTCGATGCGCTATCCAATCGGGAATATTGAGCCATTCAAAAAAGGCAAACCATGGTCCGGTGGGCCAGAGGTAACCGACATTTTGGTGGGGCACCCAACCACCTAGTTGGCGCGTGTCCCAAGTGAACGCGGCATCACTCAGTAGGCGGCCGGGATTGAGATACATGTACAGCTTGGTATCGGCGGGCAGTTTTCCTGGCGCCGATAGCAACAAGGGTATGTAGGCGATTAATACGATGATGCCGAGGTCGTAACGACGACGCATCCAATGGCTCATGGAACCACCGCGTAGGTGCCGTACAGAGCCGTGAGGGTCGTCAAGCCACACATAAATAGGCCGACAAGGTACGGCCACCATTCTTTACGTTTCGGGTGATCAAGCCAAACTGCCGCAGCGATGAAAAGTGGGAATGCGGTAAAGAGAAAGCGCGGACGCGCCGTGACAGTGGCGGGTAACAGCATCAAAGCAATAATGACAGCGCTATATGCGAGGGCTGGCAATGGAATGCGATGTCTCTTCCACACCAACCACAACAAAAACAGCGTCAAGACAAATGAAGCGGCGGTAATCAGGTCGGTAGGGGATGTCAGTGGTTGGGTGAATGCTTCAAGTGTTCGTCGGATGGCGGTCAAGCCAAAACTTGTTCCCTCCTTCCATGCTTCACCTTGAACTCTGAACCACACGCCAGATTCGTTCGCATGATTATTGATCCACAACTGGTATCCGATGAAACCAATAGGCGACAGGAGCGGAGCGATGAATGGCCGAAGGGACTTACTGACTCGCCAAGCCAAAAATGCGGCCACCGCACATGCTGCAACCACAGCGATGCCATTTGGTCGAGTGGCGGTCGCAAACATCGCCACCAAACCTGCGAGAAACCATTTTTCTTTCTGTAATAACAAAAGACATGCCGCGGCCAGAAAGAGCAACAACGCCTCGCTGTAGGCGAATGACAAAACAAAACTTCCGGGAAACAGAGCGCACAAAATCATGGCGCGCTTTGCAACTGCAACTCCGAACCATGATCGGGCCAGTAGGCCAACCAAAACAATGAAGCCTGCACCTAGAGTAAAATTCAGTGCGAGAGCTGCCAGTGTGTCGCCACCAGGTAATACGGCATCAACTATCCGTACAAGATGTGGATAGGTGGGGAAGAAAGCAACACGCGACTGGGTGTCGTCATAGGTGATGTTGGGCGGAACGAATGTGGGGTAGCCGTATCGAACGATCCGCATGTACCAAATACCGTCCCAAGAGGTGAGAACATCAAGGATCATTGATCCCGCTGATTTGGGGAGTGATCCAGATCGAGCGTGTGGATCCACCTTGCCGAGGAAACCCCACACCAAGCGTTCCTTGATTTTGTTCTCATCAGCGCGAAGTTCAGCGGCAACGATCGCGGCTCCGACCATGATTGTCAGACGGGACACGAGGTACGCCACTGCGGCACGTTTTAAAGCCAGCCGCCACATGAATGACGAATCGGAATTTTGAGTTTCGTGCGTTGCGGTGTCAGACATAGGCATGTGCTGGTTGCAGCACATCCCGACGCTAACACGGGGCGCTGAGGCACTCAGGACTAGTTGTGAGATGGCTTGAGTCGGCAGAATGACTGTATGAGCCCTGCCCAGTCACCAACCCCAGCCATAGTTCTTGAACGACCGTCACCTGGTGTCACTGTGGTCCGGTTGAATCGGCCCGAGCGGCTCAATGCCATGACCACAGAACTCGTCGAGGGTCTTCATCAGATCCTGAATCAGATCGCCATTGACGCAGAATGCCGAGTTGTCATTTTGACTGGGGCGGGGCGCGGTTTTTGTGCCGGTTTAGATCTCACTGGTTACGGAAATGCTCCGCACACCGACGACATGGGTGCAGTGCAGCGGTCATTCGCCGTGCAGAAACACATCGCCAGTCTGATGTCGCATATGCGTTCAATCCCGCAACCCATCATTTCGGCAGTGAATGGTGCAGCGGCAGGTGGTGGTTTGGCATTGGTACTCGGAAGCGACATCCGTATTGGTGCCGAGTCATCAAAGTTCAACGTGGCCTTCATTCGAGTGGGCTTCTCGGCATGCGATATTGGCACCTCGTGGTTATTGCCACGCATCGTTGGTGTCGCTCGCGCCCAAGAGATGATGTTGACTGGCCGAGTGATTGATTCGGCCGAGGCATATCGCATTGGATTAATTGTTGACCGCGTCGCCGATGAAAATCTTGAAAAAGTTGCTCTCGCAAAAGCCGAGCAGATCATGCTGAACACGCCATTTGGTGTTGCCCTGACAAAAGAGGCGATGTGGACAGCGCTCGAAATTCCGGCAATGCAGTCAGCGATTGATTTAGAAAATCGTCAGCAAATCATGGCCAGTCGTACTGAAGATGCACGCGAGGCAATGATGGCCTTTATGGAGAAGCGCCCACCGAATTACCAGAACAAATAAGAGAATAAGTCTTAGTTGCTGCGAACGGCAACGGGTGCTTCGCCGCCAAAGAGCGGGTGGTGGCAAGCCACAAAGTGACCTGGCTCAACCTCGCGCAATGTGGGTTCTTCACTTCGGCAACGATCAGAGGCATTGGGG
>JBIKOO010000063.1:0-9347 GCA_044358015.1 Ilumatobacteraceae bacterium | reverse complement strand
CCAACGGTCGATGTCGTCGAGTATCTCGCGCACGATCCTTAGTCTCGCAGACGATTCGGGGATTCGGCGGGGTCAGCGGCCACCGGCCAACCACCAGACGGAGGCGACTCTGAGGTCACCGTTGGCGATGTCTTGGTAACTGATGATGGGAACACCGTTGCGACCAATCGCGATCGATGTGTAAGAGCCGACAAAGCCGGTGGTGTCAATTGTGCTGGTGGTGCTGGTGGAGCAGGTGGGGTTGGTACAGGCGGCCACTTTCAGGTCGCCGTTGTCGAGGTCGAAGTAGCTGATGAAGGGGTTGCCGTCGAGTCCGATGGCGATCGACGTGTCCCAGCCGACATCGCCGGTGGTGATTGCCGATGAGCTGGCGTTGGTGCAGGTGGGATTGGTGCAGGCCGCGATCTTCAGGTCGCCGCTGGTGGCGTCGTAGTGGCTGATGATGGGGTTGCCGTTGGTGCCGATGGCGATCGATGTGTAAGAGCCGACTTCACCGTTGGTGTCGAGAGTTGCAGTGGTGCTGATGGTGCAGGTGGGATTGGTGCAGGCGGCCACTTTCAGGTCGCCGTTGTCGAGGTCGAAGTAGCTGATGATGGGGTTGCCGTTGGTGCCGATGGCGATCGAGGTGAACCAGCCGACTTCACCGGTGGTGTCGATCGCGGTGATGGTGGTGGCGGTGGTGCAGGTGGGGTTGGTGCAGGCGGCCACTTTCAGGTCGCCGTTGTCGAGGTCGAAGTAGCTGATGATGGGGTTGCCGTCGAGTCCGATGATGATCGACGTATGCCGGCCGACATCACCCATGGAGTCCAGGGTGCTGGTGGTGCTGGTGGTGCAGGTGGGGTTGGTGCAGGCGGCCACTTTCAGGTCGCCGTTGGTGCCGTCGGTGTAGCTGATGATGGGGTTGCCGTCGAGTCCGATGGCGATCGACGTGAAACCGCCGACGTCGCCGGTGGTGTCGATCGCGGTGATGGTGGTGCTGGTGGTGCAGGTGGGGTTGGTGCAGGCGGCCACCTTCAGGTCGCCGTTGGTGACGTCGTAGTAGCTGATGATGGGGTTGCCGTCGAGTCCGATGGCGATCGACGTGAAACCGCCGACGTCACCGGTGGAGTCGAGCGTCCGGGGGGCGGTCGGGATCACGGGTTGGTAGATGTCGGTGGAGTCGGCTTTTCCGTCGAGGGCCAGGTTGATGTTGGCGGTTTGGGTGTCGGTTTGGGCTTTGGTGTAATAGCGGTCGTCATGATCATGGTCGGCGTAGTAGCCGGCGATGTCGACGATCAGGTCCGCGGTGCCGTACACGTTCAAACAGATCGAACCTTTGGTCGAGGTGGTGATGTTGAGAGCGTTGGCGATGTCGACACCGTTCTCGAAGTTCAAAGATGACGCATTGGGTGCCGGGTCGGCGGTCGAGGTGCAGGGGTACGCGGTGACGTATCCGTAGTTGCCGTTCTTGCGGCCGCCGGTGACGGTGAGGTTGACGGCCACCGCGGTGGCATCGGTGGGGACCACCGTGCGGCTGCCCGCTTCGCCAACGACGTTGACCGATCCTTCCACCGTGAGTCGCAGGGTGCCGTTGGTGACCTCGGTGGTGTCGCGAGTGTCCAACACGCGGGTCGGGGTGATCGGGAAATAGGAAGCCCGTTCGCCCGAAGACACGGTGGCGCGCACCACACCGAACGCTCCGCCACCCAAAGTGACCGCAATCGCCGCACCGATCGCCGCCCACCGCGTACGAATACCTTGCCCACCCATGAGTTCCTCCAAAACGTCTGTCTATGACAAGTTAGACGATGGGTTGGATGTTCGGATCGACGCAGGCTCAACGTCCAGCGATTTCAAGAGTGAGCTGCTCCATGGCGTCGACCGAGTGTCCCTCGACGAAGCGGTCGATGTACGGCATGGCCGCGGCCATACCCCGGGCCAACGGTGCGTAGCCCGGGGTCACTTTCAGAGGGTTCACCCAGATCGTTCGAAAGCTGACTCGCTGCAGTCGGCGCATTTGCTCGGCCAACACCTCGGGTTCGCCGCGATCCCAACCGTCGCTGAGCACCACCACAATGGCGCCGCGAGCCATGCCCCGCACGCCCCATTCGTCGTTGAAGTTACGTATGCATTCGCCTAAACGTGTTCCGCCACTCCAGTCGACAACGCGGTCGGCGGCAAGTTTGAGGGCTTTGTCGGGATCGCGTGATCCGAGTTCGCGCGTGACGCGTGTGAGGCGTGTGCCGATCGCGAACGCCTCTACTTTTTGCCGGCCAGCAACAGCTGCTTGAACAAATCGCAACAGCGCACGGGCGTAGGGCTCCATTGAGCCGCTGACATCGAGCAACAAGATCAACCTGCGAAGGCGTTCGTCGTTCTCTTGCCAGTGCCGACGAATCGGTTCTCCGCCCGAACGAAGACTTGAACGAACGGTCTGGCGTAGATCGGGCCGTGAACCTTTCGCGGTTGAACGCATACGAAATGAATTTCGCGGCGAGCCGACAAGACGTAACTTGCTCATGAGATCTTGAGCGAGGTGCAACTCGTCGTCAGAATATGTGGCGAAGTCCTTCGTGCGTAACGTTTCAACCGACGAAAATCGGATGGTGATCGATTCGCCATCGTCATCAGCGTCTTGAGAAGAGCCATCATCGGCGCCTTCGGTTTCGTCATCAATTTCAATCGTCAAGCGAATGAGTTGCTCGTCGGGTTCGGCAACGTTAGATACGCGACGCTCCCAGAAAACTGCGAATGCTTTGTTGTACAGAGCGATATCTTCGGGGCGACGCAGCAAAGTTGATCGTCCGGCCCAATAGACGTTGTCGCGGTCGTTGATTCCGACTTTTCCGAGTGCCTCGACAAAGGTCAACACATTTCCGATTGGAGTGGTGATGCCTGCACTTCTCAAGACGCGGCTAAATGCAACGGCAATGCGTTCGGCATGGGCATTGTCTTCGAGTACGTCAGACATTTTGATGCTACTCAGGTGCCAAGCGCGCGCTGAACCGCCGACTTAATGAGATCGGTCATACCGCTTGTTTCGACTCGCTCTTGATCTTCGCGGTATTTGAGCACTGCGCCAAGTGTCGAACGAACGCTGTCCTCATCAAGATTGGCAATACCCAAACTGCCGAGCGCTGTCGCCCAGTCGATGGTCTCGGCAACGCCAGGTGGCTTGTACAGCTGCATGCCACGCATCGCTTCAGTAGCAGCAGCCACTTGTCGCGCCAATGAGATGGCGACTTGAGGAACACGTAAACGGACAATGGCCACTTCACGATCAAACGTTGGGTGCTCAATCCAGTGATACAGGCATCGACGCTTCAGGGCGTCGTGAACATCTCGCGTGCGGTTTGATGTGAGGATCACGATGGGTGGCGTTGGTGCCTTGAAAGTTCCGAGCTCGGGAATCGTGACTTGAAAATCGGACAAGACTTCAAGCAGATACGCCTCGAACTCATCATCGGCACGGTCGATTTCGTCGATCAATAAGACCGGAGGCGCAGGTGCTGGTTCGAGTGCTCGCAACACTGCTCGGCGCAACAAGAAACGCTCTTGGTACAACTCGTTCTCTAGCGCATCGGCGCCACGGTTGGCGGCCTCGCCGCTGGCTTCGGCGGCTCGGAGGTGTAGCAACTGACGCGAGTAGTCCCAGTCGTACACGGCTTGGGTGGCGTCGATGCCTTCATAACACTGCAGGCGAATGAGTTCACCGCCCGTCAATGAGGCCAGTACTTTTGCGAGTTCGGTTTTGCCGACTCCGGCTTCGCCTTCAAGAAGTAGGGGGCGCTTCAGGGTCAAAGCCAAAAAGACTGAGGTTGCCAGGCCCTGATCGGCCAGATAATTGTGGGCGCCGAGGGATCGAGAGACTGCTTCGACAGATGACAGGTCAATGGCTGCTGAGGACACATCTGCAGGTTAGAGGCAAGAAACTAAGCGGGCACGATCGACTGTGGAGATAGCACGAAATTGGTTGGGTGGGTTAGATTTTGACCAGACCCTTTGGGGGTCGAACTCAGGGGGAAACATGTTCGATTTGATTATTCGTAACGGCACCATTGTCGATGGCACTGGCGCCAAGCAATTCGTGGCCGACCTTGCTGTACAGGACGGACGAATCGCCGAGATTGCGACTCGCATCGTGGCTGAGACTCGTGAAGTCATTGACGCAACTGGTTTCGTCGTGACCCCAGGGTTCGTTGATATTCATACCCACTTTGATGGTCAAGTCACGTGGGATGATCTGCTTGAGCCAACGAGTGGGCATGGCGTGACCACAGTGGTCATGGGTAACTGCGGAGTCGGTTTTGCTCCGGTGCGTCCAGGCAGCGAAGAGTGGCTCGTGCAACTCATGGAAGGTGTTGAAGATATTCCGGGCACCGCACTTCATGAAGGAATTACTTGGGGCTGGGAAACCTTCCCCGAGTATCTCGATGTCATCGAAAAGCGCAACTACGCGATTGATATTTCGGCCTATGTTCCACACGCGTCAGTGCGTGCGTATGTCATGGGTGATCGTGGTGCCAAGAATGAACCAGCAACTGCACAAGACATTGCCGAGATGGCACAGATCGTGCGCGAGGCTCGTGAAGCAGGTGCTGTCGGGTTCTCGACGTCTCGTACGTTGAATCACAAAGCGCGCGATGGCGAACCAGTTCCTGGAACATTTGCCGCGCTTGATGAATTGAACGGTATTGCTGACGGGCTCGTTGCTGCGGGTGGCGGTCTATTTGAAGTTGCACCCCAAGGTCTTGAATTTGATCGACCAGTCTTCTTGTCAGAGGTCGAATGGATGGCATCGTTGGCTGAACGCACCGGTCTTCCGGTTTCGTTCGCTATGTTGCAGAACGAACTCAACGCCGATTCATGGCGTGAGGCACTGGAAGTAGTTGATCGGGTCAACGGTCAAGGTGGTCGTATGCATCCACAGATTGCCGCTCGTCCATTCGGAATGATGATCGGTTGGGATGGCTATCACTTCTTCCAGAAGCGCCCGACCTTTATTGCGTTATCTGAAAAGTTGTCTTCTGAAGAATTGCGCCGTGAACTCGCGAAGCCCGAAGTTAAAGCACTGATTCTTTCTGAAGAAGATTCTGCTACTGATGCATCAAAGCAGTTCGACAGCATTGGCGCCTTCTTGTTGAGCATGCTCGACAAGATGTACTCAATGGGCGACACGCCCGACTACGAACCAGGGCCGCAGCAGTTGGTGACCAACATGGCCGAAGCCGCGGGAGTGGACCCCGTAAGTTTTGCTTATGACCTTTTGAATAAAGACGCAGGTCGTTCATTCTTGATGTTGCCGTTCTTCAACTATGTGGGCGGAACTCAAGATGCGATTTACGAAATGCTCAAGCATCCAGCAACGGTTTCGGGTCTGTCCGATGGTGGCGCACACGTGCGAATGATTTGTGATGCATCTATTCCGACATACGTGTTGTCACATTGGGCGCGTGATCGTCATCGTGGGCCAAAACTCACCATCGAAGAGGCAGTCAAGGTTCAGACACTCGATACAGCCAAGGTCATGGGCTTCAACGATCGTGGTCAATTGGCCGTTGGCAAAAAGGCCGACATCAACGTCATCGATATGGAGAATTTGGCACTCGGATTCCCGCATGCCGAAGATGATTTGCCCGCTGGCGGTCGTCGTTTGTTACAAACCGCAACGGGTTATGTTGCGACAATTGTGAACGGTGTCATCACTCGCCGCAATGGCGTGGATACCGGAGCACGACCTGGTCGTTTAGTTCGTTCGCGCTAACGGGCAACGAGAGGGCGCAACAGAGCGATTGAGCTGTGTAGGTCGCTCGGTCCTTCGGGAAGGTCTGAACAACTAAACCAGCGCGCGCCCTCAGTCTTAGATAGGGGTGCGTCCATGTCGGCAACGTACAACCAGCCGATATTCCAATGACGATGTGGTTGCTCGCCATAGCGATCAGTGATGTGCACAAATGCTGGACCATCAATGACCGTGCGAACATCAAATTTCGTGAGTCCGGTTTCTTCTTCGAGCTCGCGTAAGCCACCGATTCGGGTGGTCTCATGCCGCTCGACGTGGCCACCTGGTGTCGACCAGTTCAGGGCTTTGTGTTTCACCAGAAGTGTGTAGTCACCATCGGGTGAAAAGATCCATGTTGTTGCACAAATATGCCCAGTAATGATGGAGCGATCACCTTGTAAGCCGCGTAACAACTCGGCGGAATAATCATCGTGGCAACGAAGGCCCAGAAGTTCACTTTCAATTTCAGGCCACGAACCGGGAATATCAATTGTTGGGTGGGGAAATCCCATCGCAGAAAATCAGCGACCCTGAATGAAGGCCATGACTTCAGCGCGCGCTGAAGAATCGGTGCGATAGATACCGCGTACCGCAGTAGTGACGGTCTTGGTGCCGGGCTTACGCACGCCACGTATTGACATGCAACTATGTTCTGCTTCAATGACGACTAAAACACCAACGGGTTCAAGCATTGATTGCATTGCGTCGGCCACTTGGCTGGTGAGTCGTTCTTGAACTTGCAAGCGACGCGAGTAACCCTCAACTAAACGAGCCAACTTTGACAAACCAGTGAAACGACCGGTTGAGCCTGGTAAGTAGGCGATGTGGGCGATGCCGGTAAAGGGCAACATGTGGTGTTCGCAGACCGACGTGAAAGGAATGTCGCGGACGAGAACCATTTCATCGTGTTCGATGTCGAAAGTCTTGGACAAGTGATGGTCGGGATCGTTGTTGGTGCCGGACAAAACTTCAGCCCACATGCGCGCGACTCGACCTGGAGTGTCAAGCAAACCATCGCGTGAGGGGTCTTCGCCAATTGCTTCAAGAAGTTCACGAACGGCGCGTTCGGCCCGTTCGTGGTCAACAGTGCGCTCGGACGAAATGACGAGTTCGGAGTCAATTGTTTTGTCGGCAGACATGATTTGAACGCTATCGGCGAGCTCAGCCGCCAAAGCCGCCCGAACGAAATAGGTCGGCGAACAGGGCTTCTTCGCGAGCGCGAGCCTCTTGAGTTCGAGTGCCTCGACCCGCCACCATTAACTGCTTGATGACCTTGGTTGAATACGCTGATTTGCCAGCAATGGTGGTGGCGAGTTCGTGGGCCTGCATGAGCGCCTCGCCCGCCGGTGTCGTGCGTAGTGCCAGGCCGATCTCGACTGCTTCATGCGCGTCAACCCAGCGGGCTGTGAGCAATAGTTCGGCGGCGCGCTGCCAACCAATACGGTCGGCGAAAAGAACGCTGCTTGCTGCTTCGGGTGGCACGCCTAGTTCGCTGAACGGCACGCGCATGCGAGCGGTTTCATCGATTAAGACAAGATCACAAAAGGGCAGCAAGGTCATGCCGATACCAACAGCGACACCGTTGACTGCAGCAATGAGTGGCTTAGTAAATACTTCTAATGCATCAAGCAAAACAGTGAACCCGCCGGCTTTTGATGTTGTTGGCGATCCACTTGCTACTCCAGAGGCAAGTTCCATCATTTCTTTGAGGTCTTGGCCCGAACTGAAAGCGGCACCAGCACCGGTGAGCACAACGACGCGGACTTCGTCGTTCGTGTCGGCATTCTTGAGTGCATCGGCGAGCAATTCATATTGCTCGCGAGTAAAAGCATTTTTGCGTTCGGGTCGATTCATTGTGATGACGGCAACGCCGTCGTTGATTTCGAGCTCGACACTCATGCGTGTTGGCTGCTGACAGAAAGAACTTCGCCGGTCATATAGCTCGAGTAATCGCTCGCCAGAAAAACAATCACGTTGGCGATTTCCCAAGGTTCGGCAAATCGACCAAAGGCTTCGCGTTGCGTGAGTTCGGCTAACAATTCATCGCTCGTGACTTTTGCCAAGTTGGCATGCATAGCAATACTGGGAGAAACCGCATTGATACGTACTCCGCGCGGACCAGCTTCAATCGCCGCGCAACGAGTTAATGCCATGACGCCAGCTTTGGCGGCGGCATAGTGCGCTTGGCCTTCTTGCGCTCTCCAGCCGAGAACGCTTGCATTATTGACAATGACACCAGTGCCACGCGGGTACATGTGGTTGAGTGCAGCGCGGGTGCAGCGCATGGTTCCGTTGAGCGTGACGTCAAGAACGATTGACCACTGCTCGTCGGTCATCTCGTGGAGTTGTGCGGTTCCACCAAGCCCGGCATTATTCACCAAGACATCAATGGCGCCAAGTTCTTTTGCAGCTTGAGCAATGAGATTTTGTACGCTCTCTTCATTGGTGACGTCACACTGGATGCCCACGACACCGAGTTCGGCCGCTGTCTCGGCCAATCGTCGTTCGTGTTTATCGGAGATAACAACCCGGGCGCCCTCTTCAATGCACTTACGCGCTGTCGATGAGCCAATGCCACTTCCGGCGGCGGCTGTGATCAGCACACCTTTGCCGGCGAGCAAACCATGACCGGGAACATATTGCGGATTCTTGGTGGCGATATCAGGCATGATTTCCCTCGTGGTGCTGGTTGTTGCAACGGGTTAGCGCGGAAGGCCGAGCACACGCTCGCCCAATACGTTTCGTTGAATTTCGTTTGACCCACCGTAGATGGTGTCGGACCGCGTAAACAGGAAGAGTTTCTGTTCCAGGGTCAACTCATAGGGGAATCCTTCGGCAATCAAACCCGCAGGACCCATGATGTCGATCATGAGCTCGCCAAGATCGCGGTGCCAAGTACCCCAAAACAACTTCGAGATACTCGCCTCGGGCCCGGGGACACCCTTGGCCGACATACTGCGCAAAGCATTGAGCTTGAGGAGTCGAAGTCCGGTGTGCGCCTTGGCGAGTTTTTGCCGAATATTTGGATCATTGATCTTGTCGTAGTCGCGAGCTAGTTGTACGGTGGCATCAAGCTCGCGCTCAAAGCCGACTTGTTGCGCCAAAGTCGAGATGCCGCGCTCGTAACCGAGTAACGCCATCGAGATACCCCAACCATTACCAGGTGTGCCAACGACCATGTCGGCTGATGTTGTGGCATCGGTAAAGAATGTTTCGTTGAACTCGCCACCTTTGGTGAGTTGCAGAATTGGGCGAACCTCAACCCCGGGCTGATTCATGGGGACCAACAAAAACGTCAGTCCGGCATGACGTTGTGAGCCCGGTTCGGTTCGAGCCACGACGAAACACCAATGGCTCACGTGGGCGAGCGATGTCCAAACTTTTTGACCGTTGATGACCCATTGGTTACCGTCAAGATGAGCTTTGGTTTGCACATTGGCAAGATCGCTTCCAGCATTGGGTTCGCTGTATCCCTGACACCAGCGTTCTTCACCGCGCAAGATTCCGGGCAGGAACAAATCGCATTGTTCGCGAGTGCCGTATTCGATGATGGTTGGTGCGAGCAGGTTTTCGCCCATGTGGTTGG
>JBIKOO010000056.1:0-10683 GCA_044358015.1 Ilumatobacteraceae bacterium | reverse complement strand
ATCTCGGCCTCGAAGTTGAGGTGCTCATCGCTGAGCGCGTAAACCATCCCACGATGAACACGACGTAAAATTCCACGAGAGACAAGTCGAGTTATTGCACTCGGACTGAAATGTAATTGCTTGAGATCGTCGAGCAACACGAGGCCGGATCGTTGCTGCGCGATTTTGATGAGCAATGCGAGCTTGTCGTTCATATTCGAAATGTGGGATCAACCCAGCATCGGGTGGCGATCACAAATCATCAATTTCCCCACTTTGGAATATGGCTACCGCTAGGCGGCAATCATATTCCAAAGTGGCAGAAAAAGGGGAGGGCCGCCGTGGGAGTGTTCCCAGGGCGGCCCTCGTTACTTACTTAACTACTTACTCACTTCTGTTGACCATGTGGTCAGCTGATCGGTACCCAATCGCTGACAACAACACCACAGTTGACTGGTGCGGCACAACCGTTGTACAAGCCGTTGGCATCAGGCGCAGTATCAAGTGCTGCTGCGGTGATACGAACGGTGTGCAAGGCATTGGCTGCATACGGCTTGCCTGGCGCAAACTTGCCAGTTCCGCCTCCAGCAAGTGCCAACGGCACTTCGCCAAGGTTCAACACGGCATCGATGTATGACTGACGCGTCGGGTTGACTCCCGCTGCAGTCAAACCAAGATTCATGATGTTCGCCAATGCACATTCCTGTGGCGTGTAGTCAGAAATCAAGGTCTTGCCATTGGCATCGGTGTAGATGTTGCCAGCCGGCACGCCGGAATTGGACGGGCCACCGTAGTACTCGGAGAAGCTGGCGTCGTAGAACGCACGGCACTCTGCTTCGAACTCGGTGTCGGCACGAAGTGCAGTTCCGTCAGTTGAGTGGTCGTAAGCGGTGACACAGTCACTACCTACAGCAGCTGCGGGTGCACGGCTCAAACCGAATGCTGAACAACCAGATGATGAAGTATCAAGCAAAGAGAACTTCAATCCTGCAGCTGCAGCAGCACCCCAGAAACCTTGGGTTTCGGTGAATGGCGTTGCAACGAAAGTCTGAACAGCACCTTCGGCTTGGAAGACGGCTACAGCGGCAGCGCCTTCTTCGTTGGTTGCAGCAGCATCACCCTGGGTTGAGTTGATTTCAATCAACTTCGGTGTGAATCCACCAGCGGTCAAAGCGGCTTCAGCAGCCTTGCCGGCAGCTGACAATGCGACGGTGTTGTTTGACAAGATGCCAACGACTGAGCCGGGTGCGGCATCAGTTGAGTTCATCCAAGCAGCAACGCCGGCTTCACCAACAGTCTCTGACGGTGCGGCAAGTGAAATTGCGAGACCGGTGTCAAGTTCTGCCTGGCCCATGACGTCGCCGTACATGATGACTGTTCCAGCATCGAGCAAGCACTTGCGAGCAGTTGACGACAAGCCAGTTCCGTTCACGACCATGAACAATTCATTGTCGACGGTTGCTGCTGAACACAAGGTGTCGAACGTGCTTGGGTCAAGCGGGTTCCAGACGAGGCGAACTGGTTCGACCATACGTCCGTTGATGCCACCGTCGGCATTCCACTTTTCGAAGAACACGTTCCAACGATCAAACAAGTGATCGGTCGTCAGTGTGTCGGGAATCGAGATACCCATGGCACGGATCGCTTCAAGGTCTGATACGGCAACGCCGATTTTGATGGTGTCAATAGTGATGCCGACGTCTGATGCTGTGAGTTCTTCGGCTGGCGCCTCGGTTGATGGAGCCTCGCTGTCAGACGGTGCTTCGCTGGTAGCGGGAGCTTCAGTTGATACTGAGCCTCCGTCATCGCCGCCACAAGCGGCGAAGATGAGTGAAGCGCTAGCGATGAACGCGAGCGTAATGCGTGATTTCTTCATGTGATATCCCCCTCGGATGATGTGAAGTCAGATGGTCATCGAGACCACCCGCATTGGGCAAACTAGCAGAAAATTCGACAGTTTCTGACGGTCCGTCAGAAACTTCTGACGGACCGTCAGATTTTTCTGATTCGCCGTCAGAAGTTGGGTGCAGTCGCACTAATGTTCCTCAAGAAGTTTCGGGGGGAATATGCAGGATTCTGAGGGTAAACAAGCCGCAAAACCTTCGGCAGCGGCATTGGCCGCTTCGATTGTGGTTGACGAGCAAAATCGTCGCGACCGAGACAGTCAGGCCGATGCGGCAATCGACTACGAGGCGGCACCGCAGGGTCCGATGACGTTGCGTGAGGGTCTGCGCACTGGCGGATTCAGCGTGGCGACGGTGTTGTTGTTGTTTACGATTTTTGAAGAATTTGACCGGGTTGCCATGCATGTTCTCGGACCCGACATTCAAGAATCCTTGGGCGTTTCAGACACTGTGTTGCTGGGTCTGCAGAGTTTTGGTGGCGTGGTCTTGGTTTTGGCAACGATGCCGTTTGCGTGGTTGGCCGATCGTCGTCGTCGAGTGCGAGTGATGTCTGGTGCCTCGGCACTGTGGCTCGTTTTCGTTGCGTTGACTGGCTCAGTTGTCAACACCTTCCAGATGGGGTTAGCTCGCGCTGGTTCGGGTTTTGGTGCAGCGGCCCGTGTGCCGATTGGGCCATCCCTGGTTGCGGACCAATATCCGCTCGCCGTTCGTACACGAATCTTTGCGATCGAAGCGCTTGGTCGACCACTCGGTCAAGTTCTTGGCCCGTTGTTTGCTGGAGCAATTGTTGTTGCTGCGGGTGACGACGCTGGCGATTGGCGAGTTGTTTTCTTCGCACTGTTAATCCCCGCAGGACTCACAATCTTGTGGTCATTCACGTTGAAAGAGCCAACTCGTGGTCGTCAAGAGCAAGAAGCAGTGCTCGGTGAAGCAGTAGTTGACGCTGAAGCAGAACCACCAGTGTTGTTGTCTGCCGCCTTTCAACGATTAAAGAAGGTGCGCACCTTCTATTACCTGGTCGTCGGTATCGGGGTTCTTGGATTTGCCCTTATTGCGGTGCCCGGAGCATTCAACCTGCTTTTGAAAAACTCTTATGACTACAGCGCGTTTACGCGTGGATGGATTGGTGCTATCACCTGGTCGGGTGCACTGATCGGAATTCCGTTGGCCGGACGAATCGGTGAAAAGTTGTTTAGGCGTAATCCTCCGTCGGCATTGCGAATGATGGGCATATGCATTCTTTGCTACGGAGTATTCGTCACTGTCGGAATGCGTTTTCAGAATGCTGCTCTGATGATTGCTTTTGTCACGATCGGCAACGCATTCCAAGGCGCGGCCTTTACTCAAATGGGTCCAGCTATTTCGGCCATTATTCCGTACCAAATGCGTTCACAGGCATTCGCCATGGTCGGCGTGTACATCTTCTTGATGGGCGGTTTCTTTGGCGGTCTTCTCGCCGGCGGATTATCTGACGCTCACGGTGAACGCACTGCGCTCACTGCTGTCGTTCCTCCCGCGGCATTGTTGGGAAGTCTGTTAATCATCTACGGCAGTCGTTACATGAAGCGCGATATCGCCTTGACGATTAGCGAATTGAAAGAGCAACAAGCTGAATCGCAGCGTTTGCACAATGATCCTGGCAATATTCCGGTCTTGCAGGTCCGCAACGTTGATGTCAGCTACGGAAACTTGCAGGTTTTGTTTGACGTAGGTTTTGATGTTCGAAAAGGTGAAGTTCTTGCATTGCTCGGAACGAATGGCGCTGGTAAGTCAACAATCCTGAAAGCAATCTCGGGGCTCGTGATGCCCGATCGCGGTGTCGTCCGCATGAACGGTCGCACGATCACCTTGGTCGAACCGCAGTACCGAGCCTCGATGGGACTGGTATTAGTTCCTGGTGGCGAGGCGGTTTTTAGTTCGATGACGGTTGAAGAAAACCTCCAGGTGTGGAGTCGTCAGATCGCAGATCATGGAAAGCGTAAAGAGAAACTGGCGCAGGTGTACGAAACGTTTGACACTCTGTGGCAGCGACGCGAACAGCGTGCTGGATCGTTGTCGGGTGGTCAGCAACAAATGCTGGCACTGGCCAAAGCAGTGATGCTCGATCCCGAACTGCTATGTATCGATGAGCTTTCGCTCGGTCTGGCGCCGGTTGTTGTACAAGATTTGTTGAAGATCGTGGAGAAACTCAAAGAGCAAGGAGTCACCATGGTCATCGTTGAACAATCGGTCAACGTTGCCCTCTCGATAGCCGATCGTGCTGTCTTTATGGAACGAGGCCAAGTGAAATTTGAAGGACCTGCCCAAGAACTTCTTGAACGTGACGATCTCTTGCGAGCCGTCTTCTTGTCAGGGGCGGGAGCATGAGTGCATTGATCGCATTGACTTATTCCAACGACATTATGTTCGATGGGCTAATTCAAGGGCTTGTCTATTCGCTTGTGGCGTTTGGCTTATTGCTGATCTATCGGGCGACGGGTGTCATTAACTTTGCTCACGGACAAATCGGCGCATTCGGTGGCTACATCATGGCGCTCTTGCAGGTGCGCTACGACATTGCTTACGGATTGTCGTTACCTATTGCCTTGTTATGTGGAGTTCTGCTTGGTGTCGCGGCAGAGCTAGTACTGCGACGATTGTTTACTCAGCCTCGGTTATTACTTTTCGTCGCCACTCTTGGTCTGACACAAGTGATTCAACTGCTGCAGTTACGTCTACCCATTCCAGACGAGCAGGCAACCAACGTCACCTTCCCAGTGTTGATTAGTGGTAACTGGGAGGTCGCTGGCATCAATGTCACTGGCCCGCAGTTAATGGTTCTGCTTTTCGTGCCAGTACTCATGATCTTTTTGGGTTGGTTATTCCATCGCAGTGCGTTCGGTATGAATGTACGGGCAACCGCCGACAACTTTCCGGCCGCACGCCTTGCTGGTATCGGAGTTCGCAGTGTCTCAACAAAAGTGTGGGCATTGGCTGGATTGCTCGCAGCACTGAGCGCACTGTTAATCGCCCCGCTACAAGGCGGCTCCATTGCTTCGGTGCAAAATGCATTGGGTCCCAAGATGCTTCTTCTCTCGCTCGTTGCAGCGATGGTTGGACGAATGAAGTCGTTCACCTGGACACTTGTTGGAGGACTTTTAGCGGGAGTCGTCGATCGCTTCTTGATCACTTGGTCTTTGAGCGGAGATTTGCCGGCAGGCTCGAACGTCGCGGTGCTCTTTGTCATCATCATCGTTGTGTTGTTTACGGTTGGCCGTTCTGCATCAATGAAAGACGAAGCATGGCAACTCTCTTCTAAGGTTCGCGCCGCTCGTGTTGAACTAACTCGTCACCCCTTGTATCGCGGTTTGACGTTTGCTGGATTTGGTCTGATCGCTGCCCTTGCTCTTGTATTGCCCAGTCAGGTCGATAAAGCCAGTGACATGCTGAAGTTTTCGTCGGTCCCGGTGTATCTGATCATCGCCCTCTCGGTCACAGTGATTACTGGTTGGGGTGGACAGCTTTCGCTAGGTCAGTTTGGGTTCGTTGCTCTGGGTTCGTATCTCACGATCTATTACGCCAACGACTTGCCGTATTTGGTGGCGTTGCCGATCGGCGTGGGGTGGGGTGTCATCGCCGCAGTGATTGTTGGAATTCCAGCGCTACGAGTGAAGGGTCTGTATCTAGCGGTCGTCACAT
Source organism: Ilumatobacteraceae bacterium (assembly GCA_044358015.1). Taxonomy (GTDB): domain Bacteria; phylum Actinomycetota; class Acidimicrobiia; order Acidimicrobiales; family Ilumatobacteraceae; genus Casp-actino8. Next base: position 5,122 of record JBIKOO010000056.1, on the reverse strand, counting down.
TGGGATTTGGATTAGCGATTCGTTCATGGTTTGTTGTTGGCGAGAAGTTTGCTCCTGGTGGCGGTGGAAGTGCGCAGTTAAATGTTGACCGAAATGAAGGATTCCGCCTACTTTTCTGGACGGTCAAGGGTAAAAACTTTGATGGTGTTTACTACTTCGTTTTGCTGATGGCGCTCGTGGCATGTTTGTTGGTCTGGAGAATTCGTCGCACCGGAATTGGGCGATCGATCATCGCAACGCGCGATAACGAAACTGCGTCCTCGGCGTACACCGTTGCACCGAACCGAGCAAAGCTTTTGGCGTTCGCGGTATCTGGTGGTCTTGCTGCTCTGGCCGGAGGATTGTTGCCGCTTGTTGCTCGTAATGCTCAATTCAAAGTTGACGGGTTGCTCTTTGATTTTGATGAGTCACTCCGCATTGTGTCTGTGGCGGTCGTTGGAGGTATCGGATCGATCACAGGAGCAGTTTTAGGAACTTTGCTCATCATCGCAGTACCCCTGTTCTTTGACGGAACCAAACAAGTCGAACTTTTCGCCAGTGGTTTTGGCATGTTGATCGTTTTGTTGTATTTCCCAAGCGGATTGATTTCAATCGTCCACTCGGGTCGTGACAACTTGTTGAACTGGATTGCACGTCGTTCAAATTGGACTCCACCAGTTCGAAAAGATGGAGCTGCAGTTGCTTCGCTCGGCTCTGGGAAAAAAGTCGTAACGACTGGCACGCCTCTCATCACAAAGGGACTCTCTGTGACGTTGGGCGGGCGAACAATTGTCAATGATGTTTCACTTGAAGTTCGAAGTGGTGAAGTAGTTGGCCTTATCGGAACAAACGGTGCTGGAAAAACAACGATTGTGAACGCGATCTCGGGTTTTGTGCCGTCGTCGGGTGTCATTGAATTGTTCGGTCAAGACGTTTCAAAGATGCCGGCTTATAAACGAGCACGATTAGGTCAAGGTCGAGCATTCCAAAATGCGCGCCTTTTCAGTTCGCTCACTGTTCGTGAAACTTTGATGGTTGCCCTTGAATCTCGTCAACGTTCCATTCTCATTCCATCAATTTTGGCGCTACCTCCTTCGCCCAAGCATGAAGGACGCAAACGACGAGAAGCCGACGAAATCATTTCTTATCTTGGTTTAGGTCGCTATGCCGATTCATTGATGGGCGAACTGTCAACCGGAACTCGGCGCATCGTAGAACTTGGGTCCTTGATTGCTTTGGACTCAAAGTTGATGTTGCTTGATGAGCCAACTGCTGGTGTTGCACAGCGAGAAACAGAAGCATTTGGTCCACTGATTCGCATGATCAAAGAAGAACTTGGTGCATCAATTTTGATCATCGAGCACGATATGCCGATGGTGATGTCGATTTCTGATCGCATTTATTGTCTTGAAGCGGGTCATGTCATTGCCGAAGGTGCGCCTGATGCAATTCGAAGTAATCCTGCGGTGATCGCGAGTTATCTCGGAACCGACGAACGCGCAATTCAGCGCAGCAATACCAAAGACTGAAAGCCTTCGAGGAATCAGTAATGACCGATACACAATTCAACGCACTTCTTGCTCCTGGGCGTATAGCAGGACTTGATCTCAGTAATCGCGTGTTCCTTCCAGCAATGGATATGAACCTGTGCGTGGAAGGCGAAATCAGCGACGGCGAAATTGCGCACTACACCGCACGTGCTGCGGGCGGCACTGCCATGGTCATCACGGGTACCGGAGCGGTTGCCTGGCCAATGGGAGCAACGAGTCGACACCAGCCTGCCTTCTCTGATGACAAGTTCATTCCAGGAATTAAGCGACTCGCCGATTCAGTTCATGGTGTGGGCGGAAAATTGTGCATGCAGTTATGTCATCACGGCAAGACGGCAAGTGTTGATACTGCCGATGGTCGACCCCAATTGGTCCCATCTTTGTTGGAGGGAAAGCCAGACCTATCTGCGCTCCGTGATAACCCAATGTCTGAATTGATGAGTCTCGCAACCGCCACACAAGGCAAAAAGGCGACGTACAAGATCGCCGATGAGGATGATTTGGCATGGGTGATTGATCAGTTCGCGCAAGCTGCTCGACGGGTGAAACAAGCAGGCGTCGATGCAATCGAAATTCATGCGGCGCACGGGTATTTGCTTTCGACATTCCTTTCACGCGGCTATAACAAGCGGGACGATCGTTGGGGAGGCTCCCTAGAAAATCGAGCTCGCCTCACCTGCGAAGTAGTGAGAGCGATCAAGCGGGTTGTTGGTGTCAACTACCCGGTACTCGTGCGAGTGAATGGTTTTGAATTTGGACTAGAAGATGGTCTCACTCCCGATGAGACGGCGCGAGCAGCAGCGCTCATTGAAGAAGCTGGTGCGGATGCAATACATGTATCAGCAAATGCGCACAATCCTTTTGCTGACTTCACACAGGGACCTTTGCCCGCTGGGGTTGCGCAGTATCGCGAATACACAAAAACCGTGAAACAACATGTAACCATTCCGGTGGTTGCGGTCGGACGCGTGCTTCCCGAAATAGCTAATGAGATGTTGGCGCTCGGTGAATGCGATTTCGTTTCAATGGGCCGTCAGTTGTTGGCCGACGCCGAATTGGTGAACAAGATTCGCGAGGGTCAACGTGCCTCAGTTCGCCCGTGCATCAACTGTTACGTCTGCGTCGAACAAAACTTCTTTGACGGCAACCCAAAGTGTGCAGTCAATCCGGCATTGTGTAACGAAAGTGTTGCTGTTCTTGCACCAATGGTGAGAGCAAAGCATGTGGTGGTCATTGGTGGTGGACCTGGTGGAATGGAGGCGGCGCGAGTTGCAGCACTTCGTGGAGCCAAGGTCACTCTGATTGAAAAGGGTTCGCGTCTCGGCGGAACGATGTGGTTTTCTCAGTTGACGACTCCAGCTAACCAGCTGCTTGTTGATTGGTTCACGCACGAGATTGAACGATTAAGCGTTGATGTGCTTTTGTCAACTGAGGCGACCCGTGATCTGATTTCGGCGTTGAATGCCGACGAGGTCATCGTGGCTACTGGTGCTCGACGGGGTCTTCCCAATGTTCCTGGTGCAGACCTTCCGCATGTGCTGACGGGCGATGCATTGCGAGCGGTGATCACTGGTGAGAAAGACTCAGGCAATCGTTCGCTGAGTGCATTGGGCAAAGTCATTGTTGCCTCTGGTCGGGCCATCGGATTATTGAATTCGGTTGATCGCATTCGATCGTTATCGAAGACCTGGATGCCCGTTGGTAAGCGGGTTGTGGTCATTGGTGGCGGTTTAGTCGGTCTAGAACTCGCAGAGTTTCTCGCCGAACGCGGTCGGAAAGTCACTGTTCTTGAAGAGGGACCTCATATGGGGCTTCCTATGGCCATGCCGCGTCGTTGGACGGCGGTCTCCAAAGCAACAAAACATGGGGTAGTGCTTGTTCGCGGTGCTTCAGTTGTTTCGATTGACAAGGTTTCAGTTCGATACCGAGTCGGTGAAGACGAATTTGAAGCTCGTGGCGACACGGTAGTTGTTGCATCACAGGTTGAGCCCGATTCAAAACTGGCGGACGAATTGTCGGGTCTCGGAATTCGCATACAAGTAGTAGGAGATGCATTAAACGTGGGATATATCGAAGGTGCGATGCATACGGCACACGAGGTGGCACGTGAGCTCTGAAGTGAAGTCATTGACGTTCGCCGATCATGTTCGGGCGAGAAGTAGTGATGACAACGTGGCGATTCGTTTTGAAAATGAGACGTTGACCTATCGCCAATGGTGCGCAGGAGTGGCGGAGCGTGCGGCTTTGTGGCTCAGCATCTTGAAGGATCGTCCAGCAGGCTCGGCTCCACATATTGGTGTCTTGCTTGAGAACACCCCAGAGTTCACCATGTGGTTGGGTGCTGCCGCGGTAACGGGTTCGGTAGTTGTAGGAATTAATCCAACCCGTCGTGGTGCTGAGTTGGCTCGGGACATCACTCACACGTCGTGCCAGATAGTTGTTACCGAGATCAGTCAAGTTGCGCTTCTTGATGGACTCGACCTCGGCGATGCAAATGGTTTTATCTTTGTGACAGAGTCAAACGAGTATGCCGAGTCAGTTAATGCATATGCCGGGGCTATTTTGCCAACTTCTGAAGATTGTCACGTTGATCCCTCAGACACATTCTTGTTGCTCTTTACATCGGGTACTAGCGGCGCGCCCAAAGCAGTCGTCACGAGTCATCAGCGACTTCATTTTGTGGCTCAGTCGATGAACATGCTCATTGCGCTGACGCCAGAGGATACGACGTACATTTGCATGCCCCTGTTTCACTCAAATGCTCTTTTCACAGCGTGGGCTCCAAGTTTGGTTTACGGATCAACTATTGCTTTGCGCCGTAAATTCTCGGCTAGCGAATTCTTATCTGATGTCAGAACTTTTGGTGCGACTTACTTCAACTACGTCGGCAAACCATTGACGTATGTTTTGGCCACACCTGAAAAGGCCGACGATCGCGATAATCCGCTGCGTCGTGGATTTGGTAATGAAGGCTCAGAAATTGATTTGCTGCGATTTGCAGAACGGTTCGATTGCAAACTCACCGATGGCTACGGACAAACCGAAACTGGAGCTTCAATTGTGCGTGTTCCCAACATGCCTACTGGATCGCTCGGCGTGGCAGCGCAAGCAACAATCACTGTGCGTGATCCCGCAACCAACCAAGAATGTCCTCGCGCAATTTTTGATGCCGACCGTCGACTTCTGAACGCCGAGGAAGCCACTGGCGAAATTGTGAACGGTGGCGGCGGAACTTTCGAGGGATACTGGAATAATCCGGAAGCAAATAGCGAACGAATTCGTGATGGTGCTTACTGGACCGGAGATCTGGCATACCGCGATGTTGATGGCTTTTTCTATTTCGCTGGCCGAAGTGCCGATTGGATGCGCGTCGACGGCGAAAACTTTGCGGGCGCACCGATCGAAGGCATTTTGATGCGCCATCCCAATGTGATTCTTGCTGCTGTCTATGGCATTCCAGATTTCGACATGGGCGATCGCGTGATGGCGGCGTTGCAGGTGCAACCAGGGACAACAATTGACCCGGCCGAGTTTGCAGATTTCTTGCGAGCACAATCAGATCTTGGTCCGAAATGGGTGCCGAGCTTTATTCA
>JBIKOO010000004.1:0-93873 GCA_044358015.1 Ilumatobacteraceae bacterium | reverse complement strand
GCTCAACATTGGATGGGACTCACGGGAGATCCTACGGAGAGACGTTGACAGTGTCAAGCAGTTGCCGCTTTGTCAAAGCCAACGGCGACGCAAGTGAGAGTCAGCCACGCTTTAAGTCGGTGACAACGCCACCAGCGACACGCACGATGTCATTCGGGTTCGCACCGAAGTTGTCGTTCCACGTTCCCGCTGCAGCCCACACTTCGTCGTACTGCAACAAATCCAGGTCTACAAACACACGCAGTTGTGTGCTATGACCAAAGGGAGGCACGCCACCGATCGGAAACCCAGTTGCTTGACGAACAACGTCGGCATCAACTCGTGCGCACTTCAATCCCCCAGCGGCTAAAGCCAACTTCTTCTCATCCAACTGGTTTGACCCACTCACATACGCCAACACCACTTCACCATCAACGGCGAAAATCAGACTCTTAACAATCTGCCCAAGCTCGACACCAATCGCAGCGGCAGCATCGGCTGCAGTCTTTGTGCCATCGGGAAAACGACGCGGCGTAATTTCAAGACCGAGGGCCCGAGCGGCCTCAACAACACGAACAACATTGGGATGCAGCGCTTCACTCACAGGTCAAACCGTACCTGACGCCAATAACTGATCAATCGCTTCAGCCATCTGGCGATCTCGAGCGGTCACACACCCCTTGTCGTGGCTGATCAAAGTGATATGCACCTTGTTGTAACTGTTGCTCCAGTCAGGGTGATGGTCCATCGTTTCGGCCAACACTGCAACCTGGTTCATAAAGGTCCATGCCCCCACAAAATCGGCGAACTCGAGATCGCAGTGCAAACCCTTGTCATCTTCGGTCCAAAGTACAGATGTCACAGAAGTATCTAACCAGTTCGTCTTGAACGACCCCCCATTGATTGGTACGCTAGATCCCTGAAGGGGAGTATCCCAATCACGTAGCAGTGTCGTCAATACGGTTGAAAGACCCGGCGCTGTTCAGGTCTAAAGACCTGCGGGAGAGACCTTCGGTACGGGCACGATAGGCGTGTCCAGTGACCGAGAGGACCTCCCATGCCCACATCTATGCAATTAATCAACGAACCGCATTTGGTCAATGTTGGCGATGTTTGCGAGCACCACGAGGTCTCAGTAGAGACCGGATTGTCACATGATGTCGTCATTGAACGACAGTCACAGCACGGACTCAACGAATTGCCCAAGGCCGATGTGGTTCCCGCTTGGAAGAAATTTGTCGCACAATTCAACGACACCCTTATCTTGATTTTGATCGGTGCCGCTGTCGTTAGCGCAGTGGTATCGCAAGAGATAAAAACTCCACTCGTCGTTTTGATTGTGGTCTTAACGAATGCCATCATCGGTTTCTTTCAAGAACATAAAGCCGAAGCAGCCCTCGAAGCACTGCAAAAGATGGTCGTTGGAGAAGCCAAAGTTCGACGTGACGGCGAAGTTCGTATGGTGCCATCGCACCAAATCGTTCCAGGTGATGTGGTCTTGGTCGAAGCCGGCGATCGCATTCCTGCCGACGGACGCATTTTGTTGGCCGCAAACCTTGAAATCGAAGAGGCTGCTCTTACTGGCGAAAGCCAGCCCGTCACCAAAATCACTGATGCGCTCCATGCCAGCAGCGAGCACAGCGGACTCGGTGATCGATTCAACATGGCGTTCAAGAACACCTCAGTTTCACGGGGACGTGGCGAGTTCATTACCACGGCAACCGGGGCCCACACCGAAATCGGAAAGATTGCCGGCCTGTTGCATTCAACGAAAAATGCCCCGACTCCCCTGCAGAACCAACTCAATAAATTGGCTCATCAGTTAGCCAAGCTTGCTGGTGTCATCGTTGCCCTGGTTGTGATCATTGGTTTGATTCGTGGCGAAACAATTCAGGATCTCTTGTTGACCGCCGTTGCCCTTGCGGTCGCGTGTATCCCCGAAGGACTACCTGCCGTTACTGCCGTGACATTGGCAATCGGCGTCTCGCGTATGGCCGATCAACGCGCCATTGTGAAACGCCTTGCAAGTGTTGAAACTCTGGGCTGCACCAGTGTCATCTGTAGCGATAAGACCGGCACATTGACTCTCAATGAAATGACCGCCCGCGATTTAATCGTTCAAGGCAAATCACACGCAGTGAGCGGTCAGGGCTACTCGCCCATCGGAGACATTCAACGCCTTCCCGATGACGAGCAATCAATCATGCACTCAACCCTTGAAGCACTCGCACTGTGCAACGACTCGGCGGTTCATGAAGAAGACGATCAATGGAAACTTGTCGGCGACCCCACCGAAGGTGCTCTCGTTGTGTTGTCGGCCAAAGGCGGAGTTGATGTTCGCGCACTACGCGAACGCCACCCACGCCTGGCTGAGGTTCCTTTTGATTCAGCAACCAAATTCATGGCCACAGTTCATCAACTCATTGATGACAGCGGGGAACATGTCATCCGTCTATGCGTCAAGGGTGCGCCCGATGTGTTGATCGACCGCTGTTCACGATCAATCGGTCAGCAAGGAGTCGCTGAAGGTATCGAATCGCAACGCGCCAACCTTCTTGCTCATAACGATCGTCTTGCATCACAAGGCTTGCGAGTTCTTGCCGTTGCCACTCGTGATTTTGATCTTGACTCGTGGTCTGAAATTCAATCTTCGGGCACACCCGTTGACGGTTTGGTTTCTGACCTCGTTCTCTTGGCCCTCATCGGCATCGTTGACCCTCCTCGTCCAGAAGCCCGTGATGCAATCGCCGAAGCTCGCTCGGCTGGCATCGCCGTCAAGATGATCACTGGAGACCACGCAACAACCGCTGCAGCAATTGGTCACGAACTTGGTCTTGGTGACAACGGGAATGTCATTTCAATCACCGGACCAGAGCTCAACGGTCTCACCGACGAACAGATGGAAGAGGTCGCGCAGAACACTCATGTGTTTGCTCGCGTGTCACCTGAACACAAGATTCGTTTGGTTGCAGCGCTTCAACGTCGCGGCCATGTCGTTGCCATGACCGGCGACGGTGTTAATGATGCGCCAGCGCTCAAGAAGGCCGACATTGGTGTGGCGATGGGCATCACCGGAACCGAAGTCAGCAAAGAAGCTGCAACGATGGTTCTCACCGACGACAACTTCGCCACGATTGTGAGCGCTGTTCGTCAAGGTCGTGCGATCTACAACAACATCGTCAAGTTCGTGCGATTCCAACTATGCACAACTTTGGGATTCGCCATGTTGTTCTTGTTGTCGTCGATTTTCAACATCGCCGGCGGCAAGCCCTTCGCGGCAATTGCAATCTTGTGGGTCAACATCATCATGGATGGTCCACCGGCAATGGCGCTCGGACTCGACCCCGCCGACGATGATGCAATGAATCAAAAGCCACGCCCTCAGAGCGAACACATTCTCACGAAATCTCGTTGGTTTGCAATAGTCATGTCGTCAATCGTGATGGCAATTGGCACTCTGCTTGTTCTTGCATTGGCACCCGGCAATGAAGCCAAAGCTGGTGTCGCCACAATCGCCGGAACCATGGCATTCAACACGTTCGTTGTTGCGCAGTTCTTCAACATCTTGAACTCGCGCCATGATCGTCATTCGGTGTTCAACCATGGAACATTGCGCAACAAGTTCCTATGGATCTCACTGTGTGCCGTTCTGTTGTTGCAAGTTGGAGTCACGCATCTCGGACCATTGCAGAGCCTGTTTGACACCACGTCAATCAGCGGTAGTCAGTGGCTGATCTGTATTGCAGTTGCATCATCAGTTCTTTGGGCCGAAGAAATCAGAAAAGCAATCACCCGCTTCACACGAAAGGAAAGCAACTCATGAATTGCCCAGTTTGCCCCAACGCCTCTTTGGTCATGGCCGATCGCCAAGGAGTAGAAATTGATTACTGCCCAACTTGTCGCGGAGTCTGGCTTGATCGTGGAGAGCTTGACAAAATCATCGAGCGCTCTGCAGTCTCGGAATCGTCTTCACGATCACGTCGTGATGATGACGACGACGATGATGACGACCGCTACAAGTACGGCAAGGTTGACAGGTACGGACAACCAGTCAAAAAGAGCAAGACGAAGAGCCTCCTCGGCGATCTGTTTGATTTCGGCTAATCACACTTCTGAAAGGACTCACAATGTTTAAGAACACAATGAAAACAACCGTCTTACTAGCGGCACTTGGTGGCCTCATTGTCACAGTCGCCGGCCTTCTAGGCGGAGGTAGTTCTGGTGCCGTCATGATTGGCGTTGTCATTGCCCTCGTGATGGTTGGTGGCAGTTATTGGTTCAGTGACAAACTCGCACTCAAGTCAGCCAAGGCTGTGGTGATTACCGAGAGTGATGCACCCGAGTTTTATCGCATGGTGCAGTCGCTTGCACAGCGCGCCAATATGCCGATGCCCCGTGTTGCCATTTCACCCGCCGAGCAACCCAATGCGTTTGCCACCGGACGTGGACCCAACAATGCAGTGGTGTGCGCAACTCAAGGACTTCTGCGGTCAATGCCCGCCGATGAACTTGAAGGAGTCATGGCCCATGAACTGATGCATGTCCGCAACCGCGACATCTTGATTGGTTCAGTAGCTGCCGCAGTCGCCACGGCCATTTCGGCAATCGCCCAGATGGCTTACTTCGCCGCACTCTTTGGTGGTGGCCGCGACGATGAAGATCGCCCCAATCCCATTGCGCTACTTCTCATCTCAATGTTGGCACCAATTTCGGCTTCATTGATTCAGATGGCGATTAGTCGTAGCCGCGAGTTTGAAGCCGACCGCAGTGCAGCCGAACTTCTTGGTTCAGGTCAAAGTTTGGCCCGCGCGTTACAGCGCATCGAGCAAGCTGCGAGCCGTACTCCGATGCAGGTCGCTCCGGCGCAAGCTCAGGCGTACATTCACAACCCGCTCGCCGAGTTTGGTCAGCGACGAACTGGTGGAGTCAACATCTCAAAACTGTTTTCAACCCACCCGAGCACCGACGAACGCATTCGTCGTTTGCTGGAGATCTGATTACACAACAATCAGGGGAAAAGACCAAAACCCATCGGGTCGTCTTTGGCATCTGCTTCGGCTGCAACTTCAGCTGGTGTGAAAGCCGCATAGCCATCACGTTCAAGAACATCAGCGAGTTCTGGTCCGCCAGTTTCGACGATACGGCCCTTCACAAGAATGTGAATCTTGCTCGGGCGAAGTTCGGTGAGAAGGCGGCTGTAGTGAGTGATCACTAGTGCGCCCAAATTGTCTTCACTTGTTGCGTCCATGACGCGACGAGCACAGTCACGCAATGCATCGACGTCAAGACCCGAGTCAAGTTCGTCAAGAATCACAAACAGCGGCTTCAGAATGGATAGTTGCAAAGTTTCATTGCGCTTCTTTTCGCCACCCGACAAGTCAACATTGAGCGGACGATCTAAGAACTTCTCCTCAAAGTGAATGCGTCCTGCTTCGGTCTTGAGCAATGTGTCAAGACGAGCAATGTCACCGTCTCGACCACGGCCCTTCAAGGCCTCGGACAAAACATCATTGAGCATGACGCCAGGAACTTCGGTTGGATACTGCATCACGAGATGCAGACCGGCCGACGCACGCTTCCAAGTGGGCATACCGAGCATTTCAACACCATCAAGCAGCACCGAACCCGATGTCACCGTGTAACCGGTCTTACCCATGACGACGGCTGAGAGCGTGCTCTTGCCAGCGCCGTTCGGGCCCATCACTGCATGCACTTCGCCAGACGAGATGGTCAGATTGACGCCATGAAGGATTTTCTTGTCGCCAACTGATGCATGAAGGTCGCGAATTTCGAGAGTACTCATGATGCCGATCCTTTAGCAGAGACATGTACGGCGCCATCAACAACTCGTGCATCAAATACTGCGACTGGCTGAGTTGCGGGGAAAGTGTTGGGAAGTCCAGTGATCAAACTGAAGGCACTTCCGTGCTTGGGGCATTCGAGTTGCTTTTCATCGCACCACACTTCGCCACCATCACTGAGTGACACGTTGGCATGACTGCACACATCACCAATTGCGTAGACATCGTCATCAATGCGAACGAGCGCGACGGCTTTTCCGTCAACGACAACTTTCTTGGCGGTACCGGCTTCAATTTCATCGAGACGACAGACGATGGTCATGATGGGTCTCCGATCGAAAGTTTTTGCGCGACTCGTTGACGTAACGGTGCGGCCAAATCGCCAACGGGCAATTGCGCCAACACTTCATCAAAGAATCCAAGAACGACTAAACGTTGCGCAACATCAGGGTTGACGCCACGGCTTTCAAGATAGAACAACTGGTCTTCATCAATTGGTCCGACAGTTGATGCGTGACTGCACTTCACATCGTTGGTTTCAATCTCGAGGTTAGGAACGCTTTCGGCCCATGCACCATGCGACAACGTGAGGTTGCGATTGGTCTGATAAGCCACCGAACCCTTGGCATTGTTGTGAATCTTGATGAGGCCGGTGTACACGCTCTTCGCGGTGTCTTGAACAGCGCCCTTGAAGAGCAAGTCGCTCGTAGTTCGTGGAGCAGCATGCTCCTGCAACGTACGGAAGTCATGCATTTGGGTTCCGCCAGCAAAATACAACGCGACTTGACGAGTGTTACTTCCCTGGCCGCGCAAACGTGCTGCGGTGCTCACACGTGCGTAATCGCCACCGAGAGCAACTGTGGCCAACAATGTGTCCGAGTCACGCTCGCCGACGCTGTCGTGCTCACCAATTTGCCACGACTTGTCACCAAGTTCGTTGATTGCCAGGTAGCGAATGCGCGCCGACTGCGCAGCACGAGCATCAAGCACAGGCACTACTAATGAGCGCACACCGTCATCAGAGATGAAACGTTCAACCACTGTCACTTCACTGTTTTCGGTGGCATTGATCACGAGCCGAGGGAAATAGACCGAACCATCGCCATTCAGAGTGTGCGTGATGACGATCGGTTGCGGTGCAACGACACCACGGGCAACTGACACAACGACAACGTCCATATGAGCCAAGTTGAGGCTGTTGAAAAGATCGGTGCTTGTTGACTGCGCAAATAACTCAGCGAGCGAAGAATCAACGCTCGCACTTGAGGCCGGCACTCGAGTCACAGTTACCTGGCTCGATTCACCGGTGATCGTGGTTGGCGTTTCGGCAATGGCGAAAGTCGCAAGGTCTAATTCGCCGATGCGGCTGTAACGCCAGGTCTCTTCATCAATGGTGGGGAACGGAGCTGCAATCGCCCGCTCGTGAGCGGAACGGCGGACCTGAGACCAAGTCGCACCAAGACTGAGCGCCGAGTCGGGGGTCAAAACGGGCACGGATAAATATTACTACCGCCGTAGTGGTAATTCACCCTGAGGGACGAAGTCTGTGACTCAATCCTTAGGTCGGCGACGAAAGAACCGCTTCAGACCCTTGGACTTCTGCTGGGATCTTTCGGCTTCAACCTCGGCAATCATTTGCGCGCCAACGGCGTTCAAAATGTCTTCAGCCTCATCGAGAACTGCGGCCGCTGAACCATCATCAAGACCGGGCGGTTCAGCCGGGGTGCGAGGTGGCACGAGAGATCCGTAAGTCCAACCGGCATCGGGACGGCGGGCATACGCCGGACAGTTTTCGGGGCAACGCCACGGGGCGTCAGGAGCTAGATCGAGGTTGCATTTACGAACCGTGTCGCCGTTGCCATACGTGCGACTTTCAAAGTTCTTGCACTCTTGACGCATCGGCATCAGAACAATCTACCCGTTGTGATTCTGGTGCAGGATCGTTGCGTATTTCGTAACAATTCTGCACCAGAAACACGAAAGAATCAGCCGACTGAGCCTTCCATCTGGAGTTCGATGAGACGGCTCCACTCGACGGCGTATTCCATCGGCAAGGTGCGAGTCACGGGCTCAATGAATCCGTTCACGATCATGCCCATGGCCTGCTCTTGTGACAAGCCACGACTCTGCAAGTAGAACAACTGCTCATCAGCAATCTTTGACACGGTTGCTTCGTGACCGATCTGTGCGTCTTTCTCGCCGACTTCCATGTATGGGAAGGTGCGGCTTTCGCTCTGATCATCAAGAATGAGAGCGTCACACTGCACGTGGCTCTTGCATCCGTATGCGCCTTCGTCAACACGCACGAGTCCGCGGTATGCCGTGATTCCGCCGTCTTTGCTGATTGATTTCGACACAATCTTCGATGTGGTTTCGGGAGCAGCGTGCACCATCTTGGCGCCAGCGTCTTGATGCTGACCAGCACCGGCGTACGCAACGCTCAATACTTCGCCCGTTGCCTTTGGTCCGACGAGGTACACACTTGGATACTTCATGGTGAGCTTTGAACCGATGTTGCCATCGATCCACTCCATGTGGCCTTCGGCTTCAACACGAGCACGCTTGGTGACCAAGTTGTACACGTTGGGCGACCAGTTCTGAATCGTTGTGTAAGTCACGTGGGCACTGGGCTTCACGATGATTTCAACAACGGCCGAGTGCAATGAGTCGCTCGTGTACACCGGGGCTGAACAGCCTTCGATGTAGTGAACCTTTGAACCTTCATCGGCGATGATGAGAGTACGTTCGAATTGTCCAGCATTTTCAGCGTTAATGCGGAAGTAAGCCTGCAATGGCATTTCGCATTCGACGCCCGGCGGAACATAAATGAATGATCCACCCGACCACACTGCGCTGTTGAGTGCCGAGAACTTGTTGTCCCCTGGCGGAATGACTGTGCCGAAATACTGCTTGACCAATTCGGGATACTCGCGCAACGCGGTGTCCATGTCGCAGAACAAGATTCCCTGTTCTTCAAGTTCAACACGGTTGCGGTGGAACACCACTTCACTTTCAAACTGTGCAGTCACGCCGGCCAAGTACTTGCGCTCGGCTTCGGGGATACCCAACTTTTCGTAGGTGGCCTTCATCTGCTCGGGAAGATCATCCCATTCATTAACTTGGGCATTGGCTGGGCGCAGGTAGTAGAAGATGTCTTGGAAGTCGATGTCGGGCATGTTGTTGGCGAACCACGGCGACATGGGCTTCTTCTCAAACAAGTTCAAGCTGCGCTCGCGGAATTGCGTCATCCACTTGGGCTCGCCCTTCCACCACGAAATCTGATCGACGACGGGCTTGCTCAGACCCTTTTCGGGTTTGAAGGCGTATTCAACATCGTCGCTCCAACCGAGCGAGTACTTACTGAGATCGAGATCGAATGATGTCATTGGGGGGACTCCAAAGTACGCAGGATTCGCTGGTCACGAACCCTCTAGCTGAATTAACACTACGCCGATAGTAACAATTATCCTCGCCGATTGATAGACCCGACTCAGATTTCTTGCGCAACCTGAACTAAGCGCTCGCCGACAATTCGCCGATGGGCTGAGCAGGCAATTCAATGAAAATGCACTCGCCTGGGCAGGCCTCAGCGGCATCGACCACCGCCTGGTAATTCTTGAGCGGCACCCACGCCAGACTGCCCGATCCGCCGGGGTCATTTAGGGCCACGCCGGCCTCAGCTACGTAGGCAATTCCATCTTCAAGCTGCACGAAAGCATCGGGGCAATGGTCGAGACATAGGCCATCTCCGGTACACAAGTCTTGGTCGATCCACACCCGCATCGCCGAGAACGATAATGGCGGGTCACCAAAAGCGTGAGATCGGGCGTACTCTCGGAGAGTGCCTTTTGACTCTCGCGGCCCGGTCGCCAAAAAAGTTCCTCATTTCCTCACTCGCCCGACCGGCGACGTTGACGATCCTTATTACTGGATGAGCAACCGCGACGACCCTGACACCATCGCCTATCTCGAAGCCGAGAACGAGAACTGTGACGAGTGGTTCGCCCCGCACACCGAATTGGTTGAGACCCTGTTCAACGAAATCAAATCGCGTATCCAAGAGACTGACGAAAGCGTGCCAACTCTCAAAGATGGTTGGTGGTACGCCACGCGAACTGAAGAGGGCTTGCAGTATCCCATTCATTGTCGTGGTGTTTCACGCGAGACTGCAACAGCAACGACCATCTTGGACGAGAATGTTCTCGCCGACGGCCACGAATACTTCTCGCTGGGTTCATTTGATATCAGCCCCGACACACACCTGCTGATTTGGTCAAGCGACACCGATGGCAGCGAACACTTCACGATGCGTATTCGCGATCTGCGCACTGGGCTTGATTTGGCTGATGAGATTGAAGACACTTCGTGGGCTGGCACCGCATGGAGTGCTGATTCACAGTTCATCTTCTATGTCACCTACGACGATCAAGAACGACCAAGTACGGTCTGGCGGCATCAAATTGGTACAGCCCAGAAACAAGACGTCAAAGTATTTGAAGAAACCGATGAACGCTTCTATGTCGGAATTGATCTCACGCGCAGTGGCTCGTGGATTGTCATTGATGCCGATAGCAAAACTTCAAGCGAAACCCGACTGATTTCAGCTCACAGTCCCCTCGACCAACCGGTCGTTGTTCGCGAGCGTCGCGATGATGTTGAGTATCACATTGATCACTGGGGCGATCGCTTCATTGTGCTCACAAACGAAGATGCCATTGATTTCCGAATCATGCAAGCGCCCGAGTCGCAACCATCGGAATGGGCCGAATTAGTTGCCCATGTTGAAGGCAATCGCATCATGCGCGCCGACTGCTTTGCTACGCACCTCGTGATTCACGAGTGGGTAAAGGCACAACCACGACTACGCATCATGCTTCGTGACGGATCAATGCAGCCAATTGATCTTGGCTCGGCACCTCATGATGTTGAACCTGACAGCAATCCCGAATGGAATACCGAGTGGTTGCGCTTTGTTTCAGAAAGCATGGTGACTCCATCAACGGTGTGGGAACAGAACATTGCGACTGGCGAGCGCATCATGCTCAAGCGCTCACCTACACCCAATGTTGACCTTGGGGCCTATGAAACGGTTCGAGCCTGGGCCGCATCTGTTGATGGAACCAAAGTTCCGTACGACATCGTGCGCCTCAAGTCAGCCCAAGCAACTGGCGATGCACCATGCATGGTCTACGCCTACGGCAGCTACGAAGCATCCATGCCACCATGGTTTAGCGTTGCTCGCTTATCACTCGTTGATCGCGGCTGGACGTGGGTTCTTGCTCACCCACGAGGTGGCGGCGAAATGGGCCGACGTTGGTATATCGATGGCCGCCTTGAAAAAAAGCGCAACACATTTGATGATGTCAACGCAGTCGCTGATGATGTGATTGCTTCGGGTTGGGCTGCACCACAACGTCTTGCAGTACGCGGCGGAAGTGCCGGTGGGTTGATGGTTGGTGCGTGCATCAACTTGCGCCCCGAATTATGGAGTGCTGCTGTCGCTGAAGTTCCCTTCGTTGATGTGGTGACAACCATGAGTGATCCTTCATTGCCACTCACCGTGACCGAGTGGGAAGAGTGGGGCGACCCGCGCGTTGAACCATTTGCAACATGCATGTTGCAGTACTCGCCATACGACAACGTCAACGCGCGTGACTACCCAGCAATCTTCGCGAGTGGTGGCCTGAATGATCCGCGCGTTGCATATCACGAACCCGCCAAGTGGGTTGCCAAGATTCGCGAACTCCGAACCAATCATGCTCCCTTGTTGTTGCGCACCGAAATGGGAGCAGGCCATGGTGGTCCAAGCGGACGCTACGAACGTTGGCGCGAAGAAGCCCGTGTGAGTGCATTCCTTTTGGCAACGCTTGGCTAAGAACTAAGCAAAGATCGTAATCAGCGCGAGGGCAATGAAACCCGCGTTGCGCGCCACATGTTTTCCGCTCAATGGTTTACTGCTCCATGATCCGAAGCATGCACACACTGGTCGATGACCCTTTTGAAGTTGTCGAATAATGAGCAAGGTAAACGTCACCAGCAAAGCAAGAGATAGTGCACCGACAACTTCTGGCTTGATTTGAACGATCAGCAGTGCACCTAATGCAATCTCAATCCACGGCACGATTGGTGCAATTGCCTTTGGCGCACCTAACGCTTGTGCTTCAACCGGCCAACGCTTACCCATGGCAACCTTTGAGCCACCGGCTACACACATCACTCCCCCGAGGATGACTGAGGCGATGACTCCCAACATCAAGATCAGGCGGTGGGCATATCGACCGCGGCAACTTTGCCACGGAAGAAAACCATTGCATTGTCAACATCATCAGCATGTGACATGTCGTGGACTCGACCGATAACGAAGAGATGATCACCAGTTTCGTGAACTGCTTCTACTTTGCAATCAATTGAACCGATGATGCCCGGAAGAATCGGTGACCCGGTTGACGATGGAGTCCAATCGACACCGGCAAATTTACTCGTTTCGCCAGCGGCTGGTTCTTTGGCAAACTTCCAGCACAGTTCATCTTGACCAGCTCCCAAAATGTTCACACAGAATGAGCCCGATTCGGCGATTGCCTGCCAACTCTTTGAAGCAATACCTGGAAAGAAACCTACCAACGGCGGATCAAGCGAAACCGAAACAAATGAACCAATGGTGATGCCATGGGGAGCACCTGCAGCATCAAGCCCAGTCACAACAGTGACGCCCGTAGGAAAATGTCCGAGAACATTTCGAAAGTGACGTGGGTCGATCTGCGAATCGGTCATAACTGCACCCTAGATCGCCCCATGAAGATCGGCAGGTATCAGGTGGCGCACTCCGACTCGGCGACTTCGGCCACGAAGGGTCCGGTCTCGTCGTAGTCGGTGAAATATGCCTCGTCCTCTTCAGGAGTCGGAATCACGTCAAGGTCGCGCAAGCCATCGGCGATCTTCTCTGGTCCGCCAACGCGCTTCATCCATTCGGCGAACGGTTCAGCAGCATTGCGCTCTTCGGCAAAACGACGAACCACGCGTGCCACACCTTCCGGTGCAGTGCGAGCCGGCAGGCGTAATGCCTTTTGACCAAAGTGAATCTGTTCTTCACCGACATACCCACCCAGCAAGAGTTGGTATCCCGGCAATGAACGACCGTGGGCACGACGCTCGGCACCGAACAATCCGATGTCGGATGCATGGTGCTGGCCACAGCTGTTGGTGCAGCCCGAAATGTTGATGCGAACTCCACCGACTTCGGCGAGACCTTCTTCTTCAAGTCGTTCGCCAATGGCCTTAGCCAAACCGCGCGACTGTGTCACGGCAATGTTGCAGGTGTCGGCGCCAGGGCAAGCAACAACGTCACGTGCCAACTCAGCACCTGGTCGAGCCATTTCAATTGCCTCAAGGCGATCAAACAATGTGCGCAGTTGCTCTTCTTGCAAACCACGGAACACAACGTTCTGTCGATTCGACAAACGAACATCAGCACCAAGTTCGCGCTGAATATTGGCGAGCGACTGGAACTGCGATGCAGTGATGTCACCAAGTGCAGCGTAAGCAACAGCCGAAACCGTGCCCTTGCCTGCTCCGCGAATCACACTGGCTTGTTCCCAACGAGTGAACGGATCAGACGAACGCAAAGTGACACTCACGCCTTGGCCAACTTCAGTCGCAACGATTCCTTCGGCCTTTCCGGCTGGAGTGTCACCTGCCGCAATAACTTCGGGCGGAATTCCGCCTGGCCATGTTGACGATGCTGGCAGTGTGTGACGGATCTTGATGACACGACGACGCACTTCATCAATGCCCAGTTGATCGACAACCCACTTCAGACGGGCGCGTAACTTGTTGTCACGGTTGCCCGTTTGTTCAAACAAGCGCAATACCGATTCAATTGTTGGCAAAAGATCTTCACGGCTCGTGAAATCTTCAAGTGACTGAGCGGGGTGTGGCGTGGCACCAAGTCCACCCGCGATATATACACGGAATCCGACTTCGGTTGAACCGTCTTCACGTTGGCGAGTTGCACCAACAACGCCGACGTCATTGAACATGGCCTGACCACAGTCGGTGCTGCAACCAGAGAAGTTGACCTTGAACTTACGCGGCAAACGCTGACCGAGCGGATTGCGCACAAAGTGACGATGAACTGCTTCGGCCCACGGGGTGACATCAAGCTTTTCGTAGGGGCAAGCACCTGCTAGGTGACACGCCATCACGTTACGAACGGTGTCTCCACATGCTTCACGCGAGGTCAGGCCAACCGCAGCGAGACGGCGCAATAGTTCAGGGATACGAGCCAACTGCACAAAATGGAACTGGATGTTCTGGCGTGTGGTGATGTGTCCCCAACCACGCGAGAACTCAGTGGCGAGTTCACCCATAAGCTCCATCTGCTCGGGCGTAATGGTGCCGGCGGGCAACTTAATACGCACCATCTGATTGGTTCCGCCTTGGCGTTGACCGTAAACGCCGTTGTTGAGACGCATCACGCGGAAGACGTCTTCGCCAATTTCACCCGCAAGGTATTGGCCAATAGCGATTTCAAAGCGCTCAATGTCGCGCATCTGCTCGGCATCAAGGTCACGGGGCTGAGGGGCTGGTGCAATTGTCATCATGGTTCCTATCTAGAGAATCGTCCGATTAGTCAGTCGCTGGTTAGCGACCGACGTCTTCGCCTACTTCACGTAACGCATCATTAATTGCGCCGCGCAAACGGCGCGCACTATCGGCCGAGAGATGGGCAACTAGCCCAGTTCCTGGTCGACCTAAATCTTCAACTGTCAACACCACTCGTGGAGTTGCATCGTCATAGTCATCACAAATTGCGATTGCCCACGACACTGGCAGCGCGTCTTCAGCACCAGGCGGCAATTCACTTTCGGTGATGGGCTGATCATCAATCGAGCGACGCATGACCAGCCTTTCGTGCCCATGCCGAAGTTCCGGCGGTTGGCGAAAAATCAAATGCTGCAACCTGACCAATCACGATCGTGCTTGGTGATTCAAGTGGCGCATCAGCGAGTTCACCAAGAGTGGTGCGAATTGTGGTCTGCTCGGGACGCGTGCCGTAACGAATAGCCGCGACAGGAGTGTCAGTTGCAAGGCCACCCGACATCAAACGAGAAGCAATTTCGGCTCGTTCTGAAACACCCATCAACACAACTATCGTTCCGCCAACTTGAGCAAGGGCTTCCCAATTGATTGACGTTGCTCCGCCCTTTTCACGATGGCCGGTCACAACTGTGAATCCGACCGAAACATTTCGATGAGTGACCGGAATACCAGCAGCAGCCGGAACACCTACAGACGAACTGATGCCTGGTACAACATCAAAAGGAACGTCGGCATTGATGAGGGCTTGTGCTTCTTCTCCGCCCCGACCAAATACATACGGGTCGCCGCCCTTGAGACGAACCACGTTGAGACCTTGCGACCCCAGGTGCACCAAAAGCGTATTGATCATTTCTTGTGGCGTGGGAAGACCAGGCTTCTTGCCAACATCAATGAACTCAACGTCGGCACGAGCCAAATCCAAAATCGCTTGATCGGCTAGTCGATCGTGGACGATGACATCGGCTTCAGCAATCAGTCGCGCCGCACGGACCGTGAGCAGTTCGGGGTCACCAGGACCAGCACCAACTAAGAAAACAGTCATGCTGTCACCGATCCTTGCAACGATTCGCGCGGGCATGACATGTGAATGTTGTGGCTCGCCACAATCTTTTCAATGATGGGCTTCCAGTCAATATCTTCGGTGCTGCGACCATCAGCATGAATCAGCACACGCTCTTGCGCCAACTCATTCACAACTTCTTCAAATTCCGGGCCAACTAAAGCTTCAAGTTTTTGCCGCATCCACGACGACAATGCCGGACTGTTACCGCCGGTCGAAACCGTGACCATTAAGTCGCCACGACGAACTACTGCTGGCAATGTGAATGCGCAACGCTCGGGATCATCGGCCGAGTTGATCCAGATACCTCGTTCTTCACACGTGTCGTAAATCAACTGATCAAGTTCGCGGTTGCCCGTCGCAGTAATCACCAGACGTTGACCATCAAGATCTGTCAATTCAAAGGCACGCTGATGAATGGTGACTGGAAGCGCCGCAAAATCGCCGACAACTTCTGGGGCAACGACAGTCACTCGCGCTCCTGTTGCCAGGAGTTGTTCAGTTTTGCGTAATCCAATACGCCCTGCACCAACGACCAAACACGACCGACCTTCAAGATTGAGGTTGATCGGGAATTGGTTCTTGGTCACTCGGAATCTCGAATCATGAGTGCTGCACAGGTCATTCCTGTTGCTTCATCAATCAAGATGGCGGCGCCACCAGGACGATGGCGGTCGTAGTTGTCAATCACCAAAGGAACCGACACATTGAGATGCACACGACCCAAGTCGTTGAGCGACAAACTGTCGGCCGGGCTGTGAGTTGCTGTCGCTACGTCGTGACGTAACTCAATCGCGCTCACGAAAGCTTTCGCAGTACGGGTCTGATGCTTGATTATCCAGCGACTGCCAGTTTCGAGCGGCTTGTCAACCATCCACGAAATGTCTGCGATGATGCGGTCGGTCACAATCGGAGCTTCATTGGCGACAACTGCGACGAGCACATCGCCACGACCAATGTCAATGTCATCGGCGAGTTGCACGCTGATTGCTTCACCAGGCTGCGCGGTGTCCTGCGAAACACCACCACGATCAATGCCGATCACTGTCGACTGCTGACCACCAGGCAACACGCGCAAGAGGTCGCCAATCGCGAGCGATCCGCCAGTGAGTCGTCCAGCAAAACCGCGATAGTCGTGATGTTCAGTTGAATACGGGCGAATGACCCACTGCACGGCCAGTCGTGCACCCACATTGTGGTCGCCAGGAACTTCAATGGTTTCCAACAGATCCAACAACGGCACACCCTTGAACCAAGGCATGTTTGTTGATGAATCCACAACGTTGTCACCAAGCAAGGCCGAAATCGGTAAAGGATTCAGAACTACTGGTGCTGGCAACGCCTGAGCGTGAGCAGTTGCTTCGGCAACGATGCGGTGGTACGTAGCTTCATCAAAATCAACGAGGTCCATTTTGTTGACTGCCAAAATCACGAGCTTCACACCCAACAATGAAGCAACAAAGAGGTGACGGCGAGTTTGCTCGGTCAAACCATTTCGCGCATCAACCAACACAATCGCAACATCAGAAGCCGATGCACCAGTGACCATGTTGCGCGTGTACTGCGCGTGGCCTGGTGTGTCAGCCACAACAAATGTGCGCTTGGGTGTCGCGAAATAGCGGTAGGCCACATCAATAGTGATGCCCTGCTCGCGCTCGGCTCGCAAACCATCAGTGAGCAACGCGAGGTTCAACGAGCCATCGCCATAACGAGTGCTTGCTTTTTCCACAGCCGAAAGCTGATCTTCAAAAACAGTCTTGGTGTCATGCAACAAACGACCAATCAAAGTTGATTTGCCGTCGTCAACTGACCCTGCGGTAGCGATACGTAGAACCATCAGAAATATCCTTCGCGCTTGCGATCTTCCATCGCTGAATCAGAGAAATTGTCATCGGCACGAGTAGCACCACGTTCGGTGATACGAGCTGCAGCAACTTCAACGAGCACTTCTTCAACGTTGCTTGCTGTTGAACGAACTGCACCGGTGCAACTCGCGTCACCAACGGTGCGGTAACGAACAGTTTCTTCAAAAGGTGTTTCGCCTGCTTCAAGAACAACGGGCCCGCCAACGCTCAACAACATGCCGTTGCGCTCAACCACTGTGCGACGGTGCGAGAAATAGATTGATGGCAAAGCCACATTTTCAATGCCGATATAACGCCAGATGTCGAGTTCGGTCCAGTTTGAAAGCGGGAACGCACGAAGGTGTTCGCCCGGACGAATCTTGGCATTCAACATGTTCCAGGGTTCGGGGCGTTGTGCGCGAGGTTCCCATTGACCGAAGTGATCGCGGAACGACAAGATGCGCTCTTTGGCACGCGCTTTATCTTCGTCACGACGTCCGCCACCAAATGCTGCATCAAATTTGTGCTCGGCGATTGCGTCCAACAAGGTGACCGACTGCAAACGGTTACGACTGGCGCGTGGCCCTGTTTCTTCCACTGCTCGACCCGAATCAATCGATGCTTGGACACTGGCAACAACCAGCTTCACGCCATAGTGCTCGACCAGCATGTCGCGATATGTGATGACTTCTTCAAAGTTGTGCCCAGTGTCAACATGCATGACTGGGAAGGGCAAACTTCCGGGACGAAATGCCTTTGCTGCAAGATGCAAAAGAACTGCCGAGTCTTTTCCGCCCGAGAACAACAGCACAGGGTTGCGGCATTCAGCAGCAACTTCACGAATAATTGTGATTGCTTCGTCTTCGAGTTCGGCCACACTCTGCTTGATTTCAGCTGCCGTTGCTTGTGTTCCACTATCAATCATTGTCATGACTGTCCTTCCGACGTCGTCGTTACATTCGTCGTTGCTTTCGTCGTTACGTGTAATCCGCATTCTGTTTTGTTCTGACCCGCCCAACGACCGGCGCGCTTATCTTCACCAGGTGCAACTGGTCGCGTGCACGGCCAGCATCCAATTGATGGATAGCCACGCTCAACGAGTGGGTTGCGCGGTAAATCATTGGCGACGATGTACGCCTCGACGTCTTCATCGCTCCATGCGATGAGCGGATTGATTTTTGTCAATTGACGCACATCGTCGTATTGCACGGCTGGCGTTGTGGCACGAGTGGGCCCATCAACTCGACGGATGCCAGTAATCCAACCGCTGCGACCTTGCAACGCACGATTGAGAGGCTCAACTTTGCGACGCGCACAACAACCTTCGACATCAAACTGCCATTGATCGTCGGGTTGCACGTCTTCAAGTGGACGCACTATCTCTAAGGGAAACTTCAGACGCTTCTGCAACTTTTCGACGAGCCACAAAGTCTCGGCAAAGAGATATTGCGTATCGAGCAAAACAACAGGTGTACCGGGAGCATGCGTCGCCACGAGATGGACCAACACGGGATCTTCAAAACTGGCGGTGAGCACCAAACCCGAACCAAATTCGCGGTGCGCCCAGGCGACAATTCCGGCGGCGTCAGTCTCGGCAATATCGGCCGCAAGAGAGGTCAGTTGGGCTGTCATGAGCCCCACGATACCTAATTCCTGACTATTCCAATCATATTTAGGGGATTTTTCAGATTCGGGGTTGCAAGCCTCTGACCAGCACTGTTAAATCTGAGTAAACA
This sequence comes from Ilumatobacteraceae bacterium, assembly GCA_044358015.1. GTDB lineage: Bacteria > Actinomycetota > Acidimicrobiia > Acidimicrobiales > Ilumatobacteraceae > Casp-actino8. Next base: position 74,855 of record JBIKOO010000004.1, on the reverse strand, counting down.
AGTCAGGTATATGTTAATTCCTGGCTCAACCGACTTTAGATAGGCCGTCCAATGACTCCTTCAGCCGCTCTTGACACCTGGAAAATTCGACCTCTCACCGGAGCCTTCGGCGCCGAACTCTCGGCTGGAAATGCTCGTACCGACTTCGCACCCGGCCAGTTACTCGACCTGCTCGAGAAGCACTTGGTGGTGGTGCTGCGTGACCAGCATTTAAGCCATGCCGATCAAGTAGCCCTCGCACGTTCAATTGGCGAACCGACTCCCGCACACCCAGTGGTTCCGGGCCATCCCGATCATCCCGAAATCCTCGAACTTGATGGAGCCAAGGGTGGCAAGAACGCTCGTTGGCATACCGACGTCACATTTGTGGCGACTCCCCCAGCGGGCTCGGTGCTTGTCGCGGACGTCGTTCCCGAATGGGGTGGCGACACACTGTGGGCCGATATGCGAACTGCTTATGAACGACTAAGCCCGAGCTTGCAGCAACTTGTTGACGGACTTGAGGCTGTGCATCGCATCTCGCCACTCGCCTATTGGGGCGAACCGTTTGACTCGGCAATGTCGCGCGACGATGCACAAAAACTTTTTGATGATGCCGCAAAAGTTCCGCCAGTGGTGCACCCAGTTGTGCGAGTACATCCAAGCACTGGCAAGAAGGCGCTGTTCGTCAACCCCGGCTTCACGACACACATCGTTGGATACTCACGTATTGAAAGCGACAACTTGTTGAAGTTGTTGTACGAGCACGCAACACAGCCCGAGTTTGTCGTGCGGCACCACTGGCAACCCGGTGACGTGTTGTTGTGGGATAACCGAGCAACGATGCATTATGCATCTGATGATTACGGCACTGCTGAACGTCGCATGCGTCGCGTCACGATTCGAGGCGGCAATACCGTCGGACCGTTAGGTCAGCAAAGCCGTGTTGTTGCCGACCCGTTGATCACTGTGCGCTAACCCCCTTGGTTAATCTGGTGGCGAAAATGGGCGTATTTACGCCCATTTTCGCCACCAGAAACACTAAGGACAAGGCAGCGAGACGACTTGATTTTCGGAAGCTGCGAAGACTTCTACGCCGTGCTTTTCGCCGCGCCGTTTAGCCGCAGCAAGTAATGCATCAACTGCATCATCACTGCGCGTTGGATCGTGATGAAACAGTGCCAGTTTCTTGACGCCACACTCGATAGCAACCCACACTGCGTAATCAACGGTGCAATGACCCCAATTGCTCTTTGTCGTGAATTCTTCTGGCGTGTACTGAGCGTCGTGAATCAATAAGTCGGCGCCTTCACATAGTTCGCGCGCACCATCAGTAATTCCCATTGAGCCATCTTCGGGCATTTGATGATCGGGCAAGTAAGCCACACTCGTCGACTCATAGTTCACGCGGAAACCCAAAGTGTTTCCGACGTGTGGAACCAGACGGCTTTTCACTCTCAGTTGACCGATATGGAAATCGCTATTAGCCACATCATGAAATACAAATGTTCCAGGCAGCGAAGTCACGCTCACTGGAAACATCGGAGGTTTGATAATTGCTTCAAAAACTTCTTGCACCGTGCGACCATCTTCTTGCACCGGCCCGAAAATTTGAAAGTGGGCACCATCGCGAAGTGTCGGCACGAAGAATGGCAAACCTTGCACATGATCCCAATGCATATGGGTGAGCAAGCAATGACCTTCAAATGGACCCGTCGCCGGAATCTTGTCACCGCAGTAACGCAGTCCAGTTCCGAGGTCAAAAACCAAGGGGGGTTGATGTGGCGCGCTCAAACCCACGCATGACGTGTTGCCGCCATAACGCCTCGTGTCATCACCATGGCAAGGCGTAGAACCACGCACGCCAAAAAATGTGACATCGATGTTTTGATCTCCCCCGATGAAGGTGAACGCTAAATGACAAACAGGGGTAAATGAAATGGGCAATGTAGGTGACCTTCGTCGCAGTTGAGGTGTGCCCGATGAGCGCGGTGCGAGTACCGTTTACTCATGAGCAGCATTACTCAGCACTCCATTTCGGCCAACGATCTCAATATCTCTTATTTCGCGGCTGGCCTTGATAATGACGGCCCGCTGGTGATCTGCCTGCATGGTTTTCCTGATTCAGCCCATACCTGGCGCCATTTACTGCCTCGACTCGCCGACGCTGGTTATCGCGCCGTCGCCCCGTTCTTACGTGGCTATGCCCCAACTGAGGTGCCAACTGACGGCCGCTTTCAGACTGCTGCCTCGGCTATGGACGCCCTCGCTCTTCGTGACGCGCTTGGTGGAGGTGCTAACTCGGTCATCATCGGTCACGACTGGGGCGCCGTCATCACTCATATTGCGGCCAACGTACGCCCCGATGCTTTCGCCAAGGTCGTCACCATGGCAGTGCCACCTGGCAATGCCGTGGGTGTCGCTTTCTTGTCGAACCTGGCGCAGATCAAACGCAGTTGGTACATGTTCTTTTTTCAACACCCATTTGCTGATTTTGTAGTTGGAGCAAACGACCTCGCTTACATCGACATGTTGTGGGCCGATTGGTCACCAGGATTTGATGCGACTGAAGAACTTGCACTCCTCAAGCCAAGTCTGCGCGACCCTGCCAACTTGCAAGCTGCTCTCGGTTTCTATCGCGCCACACTTGGTGCTGGTTACAACGATCCGGCATTGCAATCGGCACAAGACATGTCGTCAACAATTCCACCGCAACCACTTTTGTATTTACACGGTCGCACCGACGGCTGCATGGGTGCAGAAGTCGCCGAGTTCGCCGCTGCCGAACTGACGTCAAATGCCCGAGCACATTTCGTTGATGGTGCTGGACACTTTTTGCATCTTGAAAAGCCCAACGAAGTAAACGACATCATCTTGTCGTTCTTGGCCGAGTAAACGTCATGGCACTGCCCGCTCTTCCCGATGGCTTAGTTGTCATCGTTAAACGCGAATGCGAAACCTGTCGCATGGTTGTTCCGGTCATTGAACAACTCAATATCGGATCGCTTCCGGTCACTGTCTATGTGCAAGATGATCCAGCATTTCCCGAATCACTTGCGCCGATTCACGATTCCGACCTTTCAATCAGTTGGCATTACGACATTGAAACTGTTCCAACAGTGTTACGAATCAAAAATGGTGTTGAAGTAACTCGAACTGTCGGTTGGGTTCGCGACGAATGGCAACGCGTCACTGGTCAATCAGACCTTGGGCCGAACCTCGGTGCGTTTCGCCCAGGTTGCGGTTCCTTAAGCGTTGACCCTGATTTAGTTGACGAATTGCGTGTTCGTTTTGGTGCCACAACTCTTTCGGCGCGTCGTGTTGACATCGCTGAAGCAGAAGACGAGTTTGAGGCCATGTTTGATCGCGGTTGGACTGATGGCCTTCCCGTTGTGCCGCCAACCGAACAACGGGTGATGCGCATGCTCACCGGTACCACTCGTCAACCAACCGATGTTGTGGCCATTGTTCCGCCCGACCTCGTGGAAATCACTGTCGAGAAAGTCGCGATCAATGCGGTGATGGCGGGATGCAAACCCGAGTACCTGCCATGGGTCATTGCAGGCCTTGAAGCGGTGTGTAACGACACGTTCAACATTCATGGTGTGCTCGCAACCACGATGCCGGTTGGTCCGGTCATCGTGTGTAACGGACCAGGCACGCGTGCCATCGGAATGAACAGTGGCATGAATGTTTTCGGACAAGGCAACCGCGCCAATCTCACCATCGGACGAGCAATTCAATTGATCATTCGCAATATCGGTGGTGGTCGTCCCGGAGAAGTTGATCGCGCAACGCATGGCAATCCCGGAAAAATCTCGTTCTGCTTCGCCGAAGATGAGTTGGGTTCACCGTGGAGCACCCTTGCCGAAAGTCGTGGGTTGTCGCGAAGCACTGATGCGGTCACCGTTTTCCCAGGCGAAGGACCACGATGCGTTGTTGATCAACTGGCGCGCGACCCTGAAAGCCTGACCAATACATTTGCTGCATGTTTACGAACACTGCACAACCCCAAATCGGTTTTGGCCTTTGACGCGATCGTGGTGATGGGACCCGAGCACGCTCGCGTCTATGCCGAAGCAGGCTGGGATCGCGATCGAGTTCTCGAAGAGATACACGCCCGCCTCCAGATACCAGGCAGCGAACTCATCAGAGGTGCTGGCGGAATCGCCGAAGGCGTCCCCGAGCGTCTGAATGGCATGACGTTGCCTAAATTCCGACCAGGCGGACTACTTCTTGTGCACGCAGGCGGAGGTGCTGGTCTTTTCTCTGCCATTATTGGTGGATGGGCCAACGGCGACGTTGGAAGCCAACCAGTGACGAAAGAGGTGTTGCCGTGACAAGTTTTGCGACAAGTTCATTGAACCGTGTTGTGCTCGACCCAACCAACGAACGCCGCGCCACCACTGTTGAACGAGTTGGCCGACCCGAATCGCTCCGTGGTCTCACCGTTGGTTTGCTTGATATCTCCAAAGCCCGTGGCGATGTTTTCATTGATCGCCTTGAAGAGCGGCTCTCCGAAATGGGCGCTGACGTCAAACGCTACAAAAAGCCCACGTTCACCAAGCCGGCGCCGGTTGACTTACGCCACGAAATTTCTATCAATTGCCAAGTGGTGATTGAAGCACTTGCCGATTGAGGCAGTTGTACGTCGTGCAGTGTGCACGACATCGTTGATCTAGAACGCCGGGGCATTCCTGGTGTGTTCGTCGCATCTTCTGAATTCATTTCAGCGGCCGATGTGCAATCACGTTCGCTCGGATTTCCCGATGTCGCTCGTGTCTTCACCCCGCATCCGATTCAAGATCGAACCGATGACGAAATGCGGGCGTATGCCGATGCCGCACTCGCCGAAATTGTTGCTGCAATCACTCGCTCATAATTGCAGTTACTACGGCAGACGAAGTTCGTCTCCATCGCGCACAACGAGTCCTTCATCCAGCAAGTTGTGCACGAGGCGTTGAGCAATGTCAATTGGTCGATCCATCACTTCAGCAATGGCGACGAGCAAAACCGGAAATTCGCCCAAAGCCTTGATCAGTCGTCCTCGTGCCTGGCGATCCGAACCTTCAAACTTTGCTTGAGCAACGCTGACGCCAGCCGACCCCACACTTGGGTCAACACCTTGACCGCCCCATGCGCAGTCTTCCTGTAATGGGCATTCATCGCACAAAGGTTGTGGTCGACAAATCGTTGCACCCAAATCCATGAGGGCTTGGTTCCAGAGCCACGCTTCGCCTTGTGGAACCCATTCATCGGCGAGTTTTTGGGCTTCTCGTGCTTTCAATGTTTGACCATGAAATCGCGCCAGCACTCGCGCAATATTGGTGTCGACAACAGCAGCATCTTCTTCAAAGGCAAAAGCCAAAACGGCGCGAGCGGTGTACGGGCCGATGCCCGGCAATGCAAGTAACCCATCAAGCGTGCTCGGCACGGCGCCATTGTGTTGTTCAACAACTACTTGAGCCGCGGCCTGCAAATTCTTAGCGCGACGCGGGTATCCAAGCCCTTGCCACAACCTCAGTACATCTCCAAGTGGTGCTTGCGAGCATTCAAGCACTGTCGGAAACTGAGAAATAAACATTGACCATTTAGGCAAGACACGATTCACACCCGTTTGTTGCAACATGACCTCACTCACGAGCACATGCCACGGATCACGAGTATCACGCCACGGAAGTTGACGTAAGCGCGGAGTAATCCACGTAAATATCGATTCGTGAAGACCGCCGTGGTCACTCACAAGCAGATATCTCTCAGGCTTCGCCCCAGGCGGTTTCGCCGTTGTATGGACGCTCACGAGTGGGAGCAAATTCGCGCTTCCAGACCATGACGCGGCGACGGAAGTAACACACTTCTTTGCCGTCTTGATTAAAGCCTTTGGTTTCAACCGTCACGATGCCGCGATCATTCTTTGACTTACTTTCTTGAATGTCAAGGACGCGAGTTTCAGCGTGGATCGTGTCTCCATGAAAAGTTGGGAACTTATGTTGCAGCGTTTCGACTTCGAGGTTTGCAATAGCCGCACCACTGACGTCAGGAACACTCATACCAAGAACCAACGAATACACCAAGTTGCCGACGACAACGTTGCGACCCTGAACACTCTTCGATGCAAACCAATCGTTGGTGTGCAAAGGATGGTGATTCATCGTGATCATGCAAAACAAATGATCGTCGTATTCGGTAATGGTCTTGCCGGGCCAGTGACGATAAACATCGCCAATTGTGAAATCTTCTAGGCATCGACCAAAGGGGCGCTCGTGAACTGTCATGCACCAAAACTAGTCGTGACTTTGCGGATTCTCCGTATTTTGAATTTGAGAAGCCTGAATTTGTTCAACACTGGGCTGACGCAGTTGACCAGTACGTTCTTTAGCTGGGAAACGTTCGGAGAAGTCAAGAATGTCTTCGTCACCAGTTGACATTGTCGCCACGACGTCACGCAAAGGTTCAAGCTTGTTGCGGGCAATTGCCCAAGGTCCAATACGTAACGACAGGTAGCAAACACCACCAATCAGAATCGGCAACCAATATTGCGCGATGCGATATGACACGACACCCACGACAGCGGTGGCTCGAGGCAAACCAAATCCGACCAAGACCGGCACGTAGGTGCCCTCAACAATTCCGAGTCCGCCTGGAGTTAATGGAATGGCCGCCAGCACATTGGCCAATCCGAAGGCAACGATCAGACCATCAGGGGGCACCGACCCACCAAATGCTCGCAGGAAAACCCACAGTGCAGTGGCATCAATCAGCCAGTTTGCTGAAGCCCACAGAACTAAACGACGCAACAGCGCGCGATCAGCTGCGAGTTCTTGCATACGACCACCGATATGACGCACTGCTTCGCCAGCACGATCTTCGTTCAGATGCAGACGTCGAGCCACTGAACGCAAAATTCGTTCGGATCGCTCTTGGCCTTCAATCAATCCGAAAATGATGGCAACCGCAATACCCATCAAAATGATTCCGGCAATCGCGGCTGTTCCATAAACGGGGTTCACACCACGCAGCGGAATTGAAACGATGAGTCCGGCCCACAAGATGAAGTTCAAAACGACCGCCGACGCCAAGCCCGCTGTAGCAAGGGCGAATCCCGCATCAGGTCCCGGAACACCAGAGGCAACCATCATTCGATAACCAAGAGCTGAACCAGCAGCGCTTCCACCTGGAACCAAACTCGATAACGCACGCGTTGACAATTGAATGCGGAAGAGATGGAGCGCCGACATGTGGTGACCCACCGGACCAAGTGCTGCTCGAGTCATCAACGAATAGCAGAAGAGGGCCAAGAGTTCGAGAACTAGACCGAGAAGCAAAAGGCCAGGCTTCACTTCGCTCAGTTGGTCAACGGCATTACGCAGACCCGGAATATTCAGGATCAAGAAATACACCACGATCAAGGTGGCGAGCACTTTGAAGGTACGAGACAAGGCCCGACGCCGAGCGTGGTGGCGTGGATCAAGCATTTGGTGAGATCCTTCGGGTTGTACCGGGGTCCCGCCTGGGTCTCCCCCAACCACGTCAGACATACACCTTTTCTAGCATTTTTCGCAGGTCCTCACCGAGAACCCTGTCATTTCAGGCAACAGGAAAGGCTTCAATCAGGTCGAACAAATGGCTGTCGAGCGCGGGAGCTGTCTCTGCTACCCACTTGCCAAGATGCACCACGACCAAGTCACGATCGGGTATCACAATGATTCTTTGACCTTCATAACCCTGAGCAGACATGCAACCAGCGAGCGATTTCCATATCCACCACTGCAATCCGTAGCCGTGTCCACTCTCTTCATCTGTTGCATGTTGAACGCGCGCTGCTTCAACCCATTCACGCGGAATGACCTGTTCGTTTTGCCATTGGCCCCCACGCAGGTACAAATATCCGAATTTGGCGAAATCTCGAGCGGTTGCGTACACATACGAAGATCCGATGAAATTTCCGGCAGCGTCACCTCGTGCCGTAGCTGAGGCCATGCCGATCGTGTCGAAAATTCGTTGCTTCAATAATTCAGCAACGTCTCCGCCTCCGATGTGTTGACGCAGCACACTGCAAATGATGTTGGTCGTTCCTGATGAATACGACCACAGGCTGCCAGGTGCATTTTTTAAAGGACGCGAGCGCGCGTAAGTCGCAACATCATCGGCACCACTACCAAACAACATGTCAATCACATGGGAAACTGAATTCCCAGATTCGTCAACTATGTAATCCTCAACAAAATCCAGTCCATCACGCATCTGTAAAAGTTGACGAAGTGTGATTTCACTGCGCCCATCGTGCGCCCATTCGGCAATGTCCACCGGCGCATCAACATCAATCCCCAGTTCGTTAATCACGATTGACAGCAACGCCTGTGTCATGCTCTTGGCCATACTCCATGAGATCAGGGTGGTGTCTCGATCAACTGGACCACCCGGTCCAAAGGCCGTGTCAGGTTGAGTCCCATATCTTTCGGCGACGATTACTCCACGATGAACAACAAGAGTGGCCAGCGAAATCCCTTGACCATGTGGAGGATTCACTCCGTGATCAAACAATCTGGACATTGCCAAATTCAATTTGATGAGATCAACATCGGTACCAGGAGACGCCGCTGACCATTCAACGGTCGGCCATTCAACTCCCTCGGGTTGTGATCGAAATGGAGTTAACGAATTCATGATGTAATGATTTTCTTCGATGTGATGTCGAGGTCAATCAATTTTCCTTCAACAACTGTGGCCGGACTTGAAGCAATGCGAACAGCTTCTTCAACCGATGTCGCCCGGTTCAGTAGTGCTCGATAATTCTCTTTCACGAAACCAGCCGCGATCATGTGATCGAAGGCATCAAAAAGTGGCGCGTAGTAGCCAGTGCCATCAAGAAAAACCACCGGCTTTGAAATAAGCCCCAATTGATTCCAGGTCAGGATTTCAAATACTTCATCGAAAGTACCGAACCCACCTGGCAACACGATGAAACCAACCGCCAGTTCTTCCATCCGAGCTTTCCGCTCATGCATGGTGGCCACCATTTCGAGACTCGTCAAACCTTGGTGAGCAGTTTCAGCTTTCACTAAATGTTCCGGAATGATGCCATGAACTTGCCCGCCGTGATCAAGGACCGAATCGGCAACAAGCCCCATCAACCCCACTCGCCCGCCGCCGTAGACCAAACCCAGATTTTGGGTTGCCAACGCCTGACCAAGCGCTAACGCCTCGGCTGTGAATTCAGGGCCCTTGCCCGAACTCGATCCGCAATAAACACAGACATTTCTCGCTACTTCGCCCGCTGACATGTTCTAAGCCTGTCACATCAGGGGTCTCAAACTAGCCGTGACGCTTGACCACCTCACATGGGCACAAGTAGTCGGGTTCTGACTTCCACCTGAGCCTGCATTCATAGGTAGCGTTTCGCCCATGAGTCCAACGTCTGTCACCCCCGATTTGCAATCAGCCAACGAAATCATTGATTTGGCTTCACGAGCCGTTGGTAAGGGTCTCCGCCAACTCGCTGCCATCGGTGGAGCCGACAAGCATCAGGTGCTGGCATACGACTTGGCGCACGCGGCCTCGGCAGTCGAAACTGCCCGCTCGCTTCTGGACTACGGCGCCAAGGGCGACCATGAAGGCCTGATCACATGCGCCTTCACTGCCGACATGGCACACGAGTTGATGACCAGGTTGATCGGTCGCGAAGCATTGTGGGGACTTGAACTCAATCCTTTGGCAGTCGCCTCACCATTCATCGCGATTTATCGTGATCCCGATTTTGTTGCGTCTCTTGCTGATGTTCAAGGCCCCCGTCACCTCGACAGCGATTTTGAAATGGTGCAAGACACTTTCCGCTCATTTGCTGACAAGGTCATCGCGCCTCGCGCCGAACATGTGCACCGCTACAACGAAGACGTGCCCGAAGAGATCATTAGTGGTCTCGCCGAAATGGGTGCATTCGGACTTTCAGTGCCAGCCGAGTACGGCGGATTTTCTGAAGGTGGCGAGGGCGAATACCTCGCCATGGTTGTCGCAACCGAAGAACTCAGTCGTGGAAGTTTGGGTATCGGTGGATCGTTGATCACTCGCCCAGAAATTTTGACTCGCGCTTTGGTCAAGGGCGGCACCGAGGCTCAGAAAGAATATTGGTTGCCCAGGCTCGCTACTGCCGAAACCATGGTCGCTGTTGCAGTCACCGAACCCGACTACGGCAGCGACGTTGCTGGACTCAAAGTCACCGCAACTCCTGCAGTTGGTGCCGATGGCGAAGCCGGTTATGTCATCAATGGTGTGAAGACCTGGTGCACATTTGCTGGTCGCGCCGATGTGTTGATGTTGTTGGCACGCACCGATCCTGATCGTTCAAAGACCCACCGTGGTTTGAGTTTGTTCATCGTGCCCAAGCCCCGCGGGGAAGCTCACGGTTTTGAATTCACGCAGAATGTTCAGCCCGATGGCTCCACCGGAAAGATGGAAGGTCGCCCAATCGACACCATTGGTTACCGCGGAATGCACTCGTACGAAATCGCACTTGAAAACTGGTGGGTGCCGGCGACCAATCTCATCGGCGAAGAAGGTGGACTTGGTAAAGGCTTCTATTACCAAATGGAAGGTTTTGAAAACGGCCGTCTGCAAACCGCTGCTCGTGCTGTTGGATTGATGCAGGCCTCATATGAAGCCGCTTACGACTATGCCAACAACCGCAACGTGTTTGGTAACAACATCTCTGATTACCAATTGACCAAGGTGAAGCTCGGTCGTATGGCTGTGCTCATTCAGGCCGGACGTCAGTTCAGCTATCAAGTTTCAAAGTTGATGGCCAAGGGCGAAGGTACAACTGAAGCCAGCATGGTGAAGGCTTACGTGTGCAAGGCTGCCGAATGGGTCGCTCGCGAAGCGATGCAGATTCACGGTGGTTACGGATACGCCGAAGAATATTCAGTGAGCCGCCTGTTCGTTGATGCTCGTGTGTTGTCAATCTTCGAGGGCGCCGACGAAACCTTGTGCCTCAAAGTGATCGCTCGCCGCTTAGTCGAAAACGCTTAGGTTTTTCTGGTGGCGAAAATGTGCGGTTTTCCGCACATTTTCGCCACCAGAAAAACCAATGGATTCAGGGTTTTTGGTGCAACATCACGGTGTAGGCATCAGCATGAGTTGACGGTGACTCATCCCATGTTGAGTAGACCGCTACTTCAGTGAGTCCTGCAGCCAAAGCATCACGTTGATAATCATTACGTACATAAGCATCGGGTCGAGTCTCTAACGAGAATCCTGATATCAAGTAGCCGCCTTGATCTAAATGATCGGCCAACGACTGAATGATCGCTGCTTGAGAACTTGGCGCACAGAACAACGGAATGTTGCCCGCCATAACGATCACATCAAATTTGCTATCAAGACTCAGCTCAGACAAATCGGCGACATGCCAATCGATATGAGGCGCTTTTAATGCGGCGCGATTAATCATGTCAGGATCAAGATCTGCGCCAATTGCGTGATGGCCTCGTTTCACCATTTCAATTGCTAAACGACCAGTCCCGCATCCGGCATCAAGTAGACGGACTTTACGTTCTCCGATGAGTCGTTCAACAAAATCTGCTTCACCATGAATTGAATCACCGCGGGCCGCCATCGCGTCCCAACGTTGGTCGTACTTGATGAGGTCAACCGTGCGACGCCATTCAATCCAACGTTCAGAAACTCCAGAACCCGGAACCTCACTCATGACAACAGCTCAAGCAATGACTTCACACGATAAAAGTCTGCGCCAGCATGGTCGTCATAGGGGTCAAGCAGAACAGGAACTAAGCCGGCGTTACGCGCTCCCCCAATATCCATCGTGACCGAGTCGCCGACATACGCAATTCGTGAACGTTCAAACTCGGTAAAGGCCGCCAATCCGAAATCAAAAATCTTGGCATCAGGTTTTGAAACCCCGACAACATGGCTGTCAATCACGATGCGAACAGGGACGCCTGCACCTTCACCAACTTGGCAGACCGCAGACCGCGACAAGATGTCCTCAATCTGACCAGAAGCGTTACTCACGACCCCGATGGGCACATTTCGTTGGTGAAGTTGCCGCAAGGCTTCAACACTGTCATCCAACGGCCAACGCCAGGTGTAGGCGTTACGCGATCGCCCAAGAACCGTGGCTGCTTCAAGCACATCATGGCTTGGAACACCCACCGTTTCGACATACGCCACGTTGTAGGAGTCCCAATCGGACTCTCCTGATCCTGCCGCCGATTTCGCAGCCATCCCTCGGTAATGAGCACGGTGGTACATCGCCAAGTTGGTCGTCGCTCCGTAGTAGCTCAACAGCGGAGCCAAAACAGTTGGGTCGGGAATCACGAAGATTCCGCCAGCGTCAAATAGGACCGCGTCGATTTCATGATTTCCAATGATGAGGGCTGTCACCTGATCAAGGGTAGGCGGACGGATCACCGAGTCGGATTTACCAAGTCGCCTTTCTGACAACTTTTTGGTCACGAGGTTTACCTAATGGGGTCAAAACGGCGTACTCTCGCAGTGTGCGTAGTGCAAAAGACTTCTTCAAGCCCCTCGCCGTCGGCGCTCCCGAGCCCGTCCGCGAGATTCCATTCCGCCCCAGTCGGATGATTCATTTCTTCCCGCCGTCCAACGAGAAGATGGTCGCCAAGTTAGGTGACATCATCCCGACGGTTGACATCATTCTCGGCAACCTTGAAGACGGAGTTCCCGCAACCGACAAAGAAGCGGCACGTGCTGGTTTGGTCAATGTCGCCAAAACGATTCCGATGGGCACCACGCAGTTGTGGACCCGCGTGAACAGTCTGGATTCGCCATGGGGTCTCGACGACATCACAACTCTTGTCACTGAAGTCGGCGACAAGTTTGATGTCATCATGATTCCGAAGGTGGAAGGCCCCGAAGACATTCACTATGTCGATCGTTTGCTCGCGCAACTTGAGGCAAAGGCCGGACTCAAGAAGCCGTTGTTGATTCACGCGATTCTTGAAACTGCTCGTGGCGTGGCCAACGTCGAAGAAATCTGTGGAGCCTCGCCACGTATGCAGGGTCTGTCACTCGGACCGGCCGACCTTGCCGCGAATCGTCGCATGAAGACAACACGTGTAGGCGGCGGACACCCCGACTACGTCGTGCGCGACGATCCAAATCCCGAGAGTCCTGATGCCCCGCGCAATACCTACCAACAAGATTTGTGGCATTACACCTTGGCCCGCATGGTTGATGCTTGCGTGATGCACGGAATCTTGCCGTTCTATGGTCCCTTCGGCGACATCAAAGACGTTGTTGCGTGCGAAGACCAGTTCCGCAATGCCTACCTACTTGGCTGTGTTGGTGCTTGGTCACTTCACCCTGCACAAATCGATATTGCACGTCGAGTGTTTAGTCCGCGCCCGAGCGATGTTGCACATGCAATGCGTGTCATTGAAGCAATGGGAGATGGAACTGGCGCAATCATGCTCGACGGAAAAATGGAAGACGACGCTTCAGTGAAGCAGTGTCGAGTCATTGTGCAATTAGCTCGCGAACTTTCAGCGCGCGACCCCGAACTCACTGCCGCTTACGGCTTCTAGTACAAACAATCACAAGGAAAATCTCATGTCAGATCTACGCCCCCGCCGTTCAGTTCTCTATATGCCCGCCGCTAACGAGCGCGCGCTCGATAAAGCAAAAAGCATTCCTGCCGATGCCCTCATCTTCGACCTTGAAGACGCGGTTGCCCCTGATGCAAAACCTGACGCTCGTCGCAACGCAGTAGCCGCAGCGCGTAGCGGCGAATACGGAAACAAAGAAATTACGATTCGTTGCAACGGGCTTGACACTCAATGGGGCGCTGATGATTTGGTGGCTGCTGCAATGGCCGGCGTATCAGCAGTGGTGATTCCGAAGATCAACTCAGTCAAAGAAGTTGAGGCTGTTTCATCAGCCCTCGCAACTGCGGGCGCTCCAGGTTCAATGAAGATCTGGGCAATGATCGAAACTCCAACCGCCATTTTTGATGTGCGCCAAATTGCTGCGCACCCACGAGTGCAGACACTCGTCATGGGAACCAACGATTTAGCAAAAGAATTGCGGGCAACTCAAGTGCGTGGTCGCGCCCCGCTGACCCCGCACCTTGCAACTGCACTTCTTGCTGCCCGCGAAGCCGGCAAGGTCATTCTCGATGGTGTCTTCAATGATGTCAAAGATCTTGATGCCTTCCGCGATGAATGTGTTCAAGGTGCGCAGATGGGCTTTGATGGCAAGACCCTCATTCACCCCTCGCAAGTTGAGATTGCTAACGATGTTTGGGCGCCAACTGCAGATGAAGTTGACTACGCACAACGTGTGATCGCAGCATTTGAAGAAGCAACTGCCGAGGGTCGTGGCGTGATCACAGTTGACGGTCGCATGATTGAAAACTTGCATGTTGACAATGCGCGGCGAGTACTTGCAGTGCAAGCCGCCATCGAATCACTGAGCTGAAATAGTGATCTGACCAATGACTGATCAGTTAAAACTGATGGTTGGTGCAAGTGGCGCAATCTTGGGTCTGATTGTCGGAATTGGCATTGGGCTGATCGTCAATAGTGGTGGTGGTGGTGAACCTTCACGTCCTGTGTCAACGTCATTGGTCGTGGCAACTACTTCAATTCCGCGCGCCACAACAACCGATGCACCAATTGCGGCTGCTCCCTGATTTTTCAGAGAGACGTCTTGAAGAGATCGAGAGTTCGATCGAACGCAATCTTCGCGGCCGAAGCATCAAATACTTCAGGTCGTGCATCGTTGAAAAATGCATGATGCGCTGCGGCATGAATATGAAGCGTCGCATCTTTGCCGAGTGACTTGAGTTGAGCCTCAAGTGCGTGCACAGTTTCTGGTCCGGCAAAATCGTCGAGTTCAGCATATTCACCGATGACTTTGGCCTCAAGCTTTGTCCAATCAGGTTGAGCTGATGGCCACGGAATCACGCCATAGTACGGAGCCGCTGCAGCAACTGCGTCTGGACGTTGACAGGCAAGAACCATTGTGAGTCCCCCGCCCATGCAATAACCGACGACACCAACTTTTTGCTGCCCAGTCTGTGACTGCAGAAAGTCAACGGCGCCCGACAAGTCCTTTGCGGCTTGTGCCAAGTTGAGGCCCATCATTAACTTGCCCGCACCATCAGGTTCGCTTGACGATTCTCCGTGATACAGATCGGGAGCGAGAGCAGTGAATCCAGCCGCGGCATAGCGGTCAGCCACATCTTGAATATGCGGGACGAGTCCCCACCATTCTTGAATGACGATGACACCTGGCCCACCACCGTTTGCCAAGTACCCATCACAGGTTCCGCCGTTTGATGTAAATGAAATTCGTTCGCCCATGCCCTTGACCGTACCAACAATTACCTTGCCAAGAATCTTCATTGTCCTGTGACAAACATGGGTCTGTTCACCTGTGCGTGTAACGAATAGTCTGTGCGTATGGCTTCTTCATCTTCTGCTACTTCTGCGCTGAATACCAATCCCACGAACGCACTCAAGAGCGATCGCTCACACGTTTTTCATTCATGGTCGGCCCAAAGCCTCATCAGCCCCATCGTTGTTACGAAGGCCGAGGGAAGCCACTTCTGGGATGAATCCGGCAAGAAGTACCTCGACTTCTCAAGTCAGCTCGTCAACGTCAATATCGGACATCAGCACCCCAAGTTGGTCGCAGCTATTCAAGAGCAGGCCGAGCGTTTATGCACGATTGCTCCCTTCCATGCGAACGATGCACGCAGTGAAGCTGCACGTCTCATCGCCGAGCGTGCACCTGGCGATTTGAACATGGTTTTCTTCACCAATGGCGGAGCCGAAGCAACCGAAAATGCCATTCGCATGGCACGACTACACACCGGACGTCACAAAATTCTCACGACTTACCGCAGCTACCACGGCGCAACTGGTGGAGCGATTCAGCTCACTGGCGATCCACGTCGTTGGCCGAGCGAGCCAGGTTTGCCTGGTGTCATTAAGTTCTGGGGGCCCTACCCATATCGTTCGGCATTCCACAGCAGTAACGAACTCGAAGAATCACAACGCGCACTGCAGCACTTACGCGACACGTTGATGGTTGAAGGTCCGCAAACAGTTGCCGCAATCATGCTTGAAAGTGTTGTTGGCACGAACGGAATTCTGGTTCCTCCTCCTGGATACATGGCTGGCGTAAGGGAAATCTGTGATGAATTTGGAATCGTGTTCATCGCCGACGAAGTGATGTCAGGTTTTGGTCGTTGCGGTGAATGGTTCGCTATTGATAACTGGAAAGTTGCACCAGACCTCATCTGTTTCGCTAAGGGTGTGAACTCTGGTTACTTGCCGCTTGGTGGTGTCGTTATTAGCGACCGTATTGCTGACACTTTCCGTGAACGTCAATTCCCGGGTGGACTCACCTACAGCGGTCACCCGCTTGCATGTGCATCAGCTGTAGCGAGCATCAACATCTTTGAAGAAGAAGGAATCATCGACAATGCTCGCCACCTTGGTCGCGACATCATCGGACCCGAACTCGAGAAGTTGAAGGCCAAACACCCCAGCGTTGGTGATGTGCGTGGAGTTGGCGTGTTCTGGGCCATCGAGTTAGTCAAGAACCGCGAAACACGCGAACCTTTGGTGCCCTTCAATGCAGCCGGACCCGCCGCAGCCCCGATGGCTGAATTGATTGGTGCGTGCAAGGCTCAAGGTTTGTGGCCATTCACCCATTTCAACCGTATGCATGTGGTTCCGCCGTTGACGACGAGCGACGAAGATGTGCGGGCCGGAATCGCCATTATCGACGAAGTCCTCACCCTCGCCGACGCCCACTACACCGGTAATTAATCGCCACTTTGGAGTTGAGTTGCCGCTAGGCGGCAGCCATATTCCAAAGTGGGTCAATTGGTGCGGGTAGTGAGGGCGACACCGACGAGGGCCACAGCCAGTCCCACCACCGCCAACACGCCTAAACGTTCGCCGAACAACGCCGCACCTTCAATCGTGCTCAGCGCCGGTGTCAAGAAGAACAAACTGCTGACCTTGACCGCTGCTTGACGTTGCAGCAACCACAGCATGATCAACACCGCTGCAATTGACAACACCACAACTGCCCACAACAACGACCACCAAAAACGCGCCGTCCACTGAACTTCAAAATGTTCAACCGAGACTGAACCAACTCCCAACACCACTGCCGAAATTGCATACTGCACCGCCGTTCCACGCAACAACGGCATTGACCCACCTCGAGAACGTTGCAATAACGTGCCAGCTGACATTCCGACCACCGACACCACCATCGCCACAATCGCCCCAGCAGTGATTCCACTCACTCCAGCATTGAGTCGATCAATCACGACCGCGACAACACCGCCCAAACCGAAACCGACACCGATCCATTGAACGGGCTTCAACTTTTCGCTGAGCAACAACAAGGCTCCGACCGACGTGACGACCGGATGCAACCCCGCGATCAACGCCGACAGACCAGACGGCAAGCCCAGATCGGCAGCAATGAAAACTCCACCCAAATAAATGGCGTGCATACCCAATCCAGTGAGCACCGCCCATTTCACCTGAACTCGCGATATCGACGGAGCATTCGTCGCAACCGCAATCGCCCACAACACTGCCGTCGCAATGATCATGCGCAAAAACAAAAATGTCATCGGCCCCGCATCGCGTGTTCCGTAACGCGCCACGATGAAACCGGTACTCCACAACAACACAAAAACAACTGGCGCTGCCGCCACCATGACAGATGGTGTTGCGCGAAATGGGCGGGCCGCTTGCGCGACCCGCCCATTCTCACTTCCAGAAGGAAGAGCCTGATTGATCAGGCGCCACCCTCGTTCAATGTCACGTTGATCGGCTCGTAGCTCGAACCCTTGGTGTCAACACCAAGGCCTTCAAGAATTGCCAGAGCTTCGGTCACGATGTCATTGTTGTACGCCTCGGCAGCGGGTGCTGCGGTGAGGACAGTTGAACCTTCAAGGTTCTTGGTTTCCTGAGCAAGCTTTGCGGTGCGATCCCATGCAGCTGCATCGATCATGCCTGCGCCACCGGCCGACGGCCAGATGAGCTTGTTGACTTCATTCATCTGCCACAACTGGTGTGAAGCACCCAACTTGGATCCCTTTGACACGATCAAGTCAGCACAAGCCTGTACGTACTCGCGGCAGTATGACCAACCCTGGATTGAAGCTGCAACGAACTTCACTGCGGTTGCACGGTATGCCTCGTCAGCAAGACGCTCGCCTGAAGCCCAGATTGCGTCTTGCAACATGCCGACGCCTTCGTCTTCGTAGCTCACGACATTGAAGTCATCGGCGGTGTACAACTCACCGGTCTCTGGGTTAACAGCTTCCAGAACCTGTGCGTATTCGTTGTAGGTCATTGCTTCAGCGGCATCAATGTCACCAGCAAGCAAAGCAGCCATGTCGAACTGCTGCTGAACAAGAGTGACGTCAGCAGCGGGGTCAAGACCAGCCTTGGTCAAGGCAGCGAAGATTTCAAATTCGTTACCGAAACCCCAGTTACCGATGTTCTTACCAGCAAAGTCTGCAGGCGAGGTAATGCCCTTGTCCTTGAACGACACCTGCAAGGTGCCTGAGCGCTGGAAGATCTGTGCGATGTTCACGATGTCCGCACCAGCTTCGCGACTTGCGAGAGCCTTCGGAACCCATGACAAAGCAAAGTCAACTGCGCCGTCAGCGAGCTGCTGTTGCGGCACGATGTCAACGCCACCTTCCAAGATGCTCACGTCGAGACACTGAGCTTCGTAGAAGCCCTGATCGATTGCTGCGAAGTAGCCAGCGAACTGCGCCTGAGTAAACCACTGCAACTGCAACTTGACCGGAGTCAATTCTGCACATTCGGTGGCGCCTGGATTAAAAGTATCCGCGGCTTCATCGTCTCCGCCACAGGCCACAGCGACCAGCGACATAGCGACAACGCCAGCTGCCAATTTCCAACCTTTGTTCCTTCTCATTGTTTTTCTCCTCCCCTTGGGCGTGTGCCCGCGGATTTGTGACACCACAATAGGTCATTAAGCATTGTCATTTTGACAAACTCAGCGACCCTCCTTGGTGCGTTTGGCGCGGCCACCCGGTGTGGCCACACCCTCCAGCAAGCTGGAGATCACATAGAACGCCAGTCCCAAGAGGCATGCACCAAGTACATACGCCCATGCGACTGCATTCTTCGAATTTGCAATATTGCTTGTAA
Organism: Ilumatobacteraceae bacterium; assembly: GCA_044358015.1. Classification (GTDB taxonomy): domain Bacteria; phylum Actinomycetota; class Acidimicrobiia; order Acidimicrobiales; family Ilumatobacteraceae; genus Casp-actino8. The sequence goes on along the minus strand of JBIKOO010000004.1, from coordinate 55,677 downwards.
TGCGACTGCCGAGTCCGTTCTGCGAACCGCCGAAATACTCACTGACGAACGCCGTAATGACCGAGGCCGGAGCCGAAATCTTGAGTGCAGTAAACAAATAGGGAACTGCGTTCGGGATTCGAACCTTCCGCAATATCTGTGTATCGCTCGCCGCATACGACTTCATCAACTCAACGTGCGTCGGGCTGACTTGAGTGAGACCTTTGGCCACATTGACCAGAACGATGAAGTAGACCACCAAGGTCACCATAATTCGACGTGGCACTTCACTCGTGATGGCAAACATGTTGTTGAGAACGGCGACCAAAACGAAAATCGGAATCGCATTCAAGGCAATTGCCAGTGGCGTGATGAGGTTATTCAAAAACCTGAAACGGCTCAACACAAAACTCATCGCCATTCCAAGGAACGCACCAAGAAGTAAACCAATCAACGCGTTCGTCCCCGAAACTTTGGCTGCTCCCCAAACGAGGTCAATGTTCTCGGTGAACTTCTGCCAGATCTTTGATGGCGGTGCCAAGAAATATGGTTTGAGATTGAAGGCCTTCACCGCAAGTTCCCAAACGGCCAGAAACGCCAGGCCAAAAACGGCAGGCGGCACAACCGAGCGGACGATGGATGAAGAGCGTGAACTCATCGGTCTTCAATTCCTCGCACGTGATCAGACATCTCTACACCGCGCAATGCTTCGCGCACCGCGGTGATTCCCTTGAAGAAAGCCGAGTTATCTCGAGTTGCGTCGTTGCGTTCGCCTTCAATACTCACGTCAACTATTTCTGTGACGCGACCAGGTCGGGGTGACATCACAACTACGCGATTTGACAAGTACACCGCTTCGGGAATCGAGTGAGTCACGAAAACAACCGTGGTTCCTGACGCACGGCAAATTGACAGAAGTTCGCTTTGCATATGCTCGCGTGTCATTTCGTCAAGTGCACCAAAAGGTTCGTCCATTAACAACAATGAAGGGTGAACAGCAAGAGCGCGGGCGATGGCGACACGCTGTTGCATGCCACCCGATAGTTGCCACGGAAAGTGATTCGCAAAATCGGCCAGCTTGACGAGTTCAAGCATTTCAAGCGCACGTTCGTGACGCTTCGCCTTATCCCAGCCCTTGAGTTCAAGGGGCAGTTCAATATTTTTTGCAACAGTGCGCCACTCAAAAAGACCCGATTGCTGAAAAGCCATTCCATAGTCCTGATCGAGTCGAGCCTGCTTGGCTGACTTGTCATTCACCACAAGTTGACCCGATGTTGGCTCAATGAGATTGGCGATCAGACGGAGAAGAGTTGACTTTCCACAACCGGACGGACCGATCAAAGATACGAACTCGCCGGAAGCGATTGACAAGTTGATATCAGTTAAGGCATCAACTTGATTACTTGAACCAAGGTTAAAAGCCTTGGAAATATTGGTGATTTCAACCGCGCTCATGCGGATGCCTCCTTGGGGCGATTGCGCATCATGTACATGTCTGCCAGAGTCACAAACCCTGACATTGCAAGTCCGAGTGCTGCAGCACCGAACACTGCTGTGAAAACCTTCGCTGGATCTGCAGTCGCTTCACGGGCGTACTCAATGATGAGTCGCCCAATACCACCTTTGAGACCAGTTGAAATTTCTGCGACAACAACACCGATGACTGAAGCCGAAGCTGCCAATTTCAGTGAGGGAACAATGAACGGGATCGCCGCAGGGAAACGCAACTTACGGAGCGTCTGCCACCACGATGCGGCATAACTGTCCATCAATTCGAGTGATGCCGATGGTGCCGACGTGAGACCTTTCAAGGCTCCAACAGCAACCGGGAAGAACGCCAAAAAAGCACCAAGCACTGCAGCCGACAGCCAACGAGGCCATGTCCAACCAGCGATACTCAACTTGCCACCCCATGACACAACGAGCGGCGCCAAAGCAATCAACGGAACTGTTTGTGACACCACGAGGTACGGCAGAATTCCACGCTCAGCGATCTTGAATCGAGCCATCAGAATTGACAGACCCAATCCTAAAGTTGAGCCGATCGCGAAACCGACGAGCGCTAATCGGAACGAAAACCACGCACCCGCCAAAACAACAGACCAGATTTTGCGATCTGAACCACGCAGTTCGGGGCGGTTGTAACGGGTCAGCATGTCCCACACATGTGGCATTGCGTTGTTATTTGAACGCGGCAAAAGCTTCCATCCAAAAATCTTGCCACCGGCTTCTGGGCCAACCACTTTGTACAGTTCCCAGGCCGCTGCCACAAACAACAACGAGGCAACGAAAAGAATTGCACGGCGAATCCGTCGTGCCGTCTCACCCGTCTTCTTTGTTGTCGTCAGAGTTGTCATGATTTTTCGTTATTCAACTTTTCGCCAAAATTTGCTCAGCAATTGCTGGAATGACTTTTTCACCATATGCACGCAATGTTTCGTCTTTGGCATCATGTTGTAAATAGACGGAGAACTGATCGACACCCATGTCACGCAATTCGTTTAAGCGCTTCACGTGAGCCTCGACGGGTCCGACGATACAGAAACGGTCAATGATCTCGTCGGGGACGAAATTGGTATGACTATTGCCGGCCTTGCCGTGCTCGTTGTAGTCGTAGCCCTGACGACCCTTGATGTAATCGGTTAACGCCTTAGGCACTGGCGCAGAATCGCCGTATCGCTCAACAATGTCGGCGACGTGGTTACCCACCATGCCACCGAACCAGCGACACTGCTCGAGGCCATGGGCCATGCCTGCTTCACTTCCATCGGTGACATAAGCCGGCGCCGCGACACAAATCTTGACACTCTTCGGGTCGCGACCTGCTGCCGCAGCTGCATCACGAACTGCTTTGATTGTCCATTCCGTAATGCTCGGATCGGCAAGCTGCAAAATGAATCCGTCGCCCACTTCGCCCGTTAACGCCAATGCCTTTGGCCCGTAAGCCGCAACCCATACTTCGGCGCGCGACTTACCCGCCCACGGCAAACGAAGTTCGGAATCTTTGTAATTCACCGAACGGCCATTGGCAAGTTCGCGAATGACATGAATGCTTTCGCGCAATGTCGCCAGAGTTGTTGGTTTTCCGTTGGTGACTCGTACTGCTGAGTCACCTCGACCGATACCAATGACTGTGCGGTTGCCATACATCTCGTTCAGAGTTGCAAACAAACTTGCAGTCACGGTCCAATCACGTGTCGCCGGATTGGTCACCATCGGACCGACAATGACATTGCGGGTCTCTGCCAAAATCTGCGCAAAGATCGGAAACGGTTCTTGCCACAAGATGTGACTGTCAAAAGCCCACACATATGTGAAGCCGTAGGACTCAGCTTTTTTTGCTAAATCGATGACTCGCGCGCTGGGCGGAGTTGTTTGTAGTACGACACCGAGTTCCATGATGTGAATTACCTGTTCTGCGGAAAGCCGAGATCGACTTTGCTGGTTCGAGGGTCGGGCCAACGTGAAGTAACAACTTTGCTTCGGGTGTAGAACTGGATTCCGTCTGGACCATACATGTGCAAGTCACCGAACAAACTGGCCTTCCAGCCACCGAACGAGTAGTACGAGACTGGCACTGGAATCGGCACATTGATTCCGACCATTCCGACATTCACATCAAACTGGAATTGACGAGCAACACCACCATCGCGAGTAAAGATGGCCGTTCCGTTACCGAACTGGTTGTCGTTGATCAGTTGCAAACCTTCTTCATACGACTTCACTCGAACAACAGTCAGGACTGGTCCGAAGATTTCATCGTCGTAACACTTCATGCCGGGCTTGGCATGATCAATCAGGCTTGGCTTCAAGAAGAAACCTTCAGTCGGTGCGCCCTCGCGGCCGTCAACAACTACTTTTGCTCCTTCGCCAGCAGCACCAGCGACATAGCTCGCAACTTTGTCACGATGTTCGCCAGTGATTAATGGACCCATCTCGCTCGAGGGATCATTGCCATTACCCACGACAACATTCGGGATACGACTTTGCACTTTCGCAACAAGATCATCAGCAATGGTGTCGACCGCAAGCACAACTGAAATTGCCATGCAGCGTTCGCCAGCCGAGCCATAAGCAGCACTCACCAAAGCATCAGCGGCCATGTCGAGATCTGCGTCAGGCAAAACCAACATGTGATTCTTTGCGCCACCCAATGCTTGAACCCGCTTGCCGTTCTTGGTGCCAGTTTCGTAGATGTAACGCGCGATGGGGGTTGAACCAACGAAGCTCACTGCCGCGATGTCGGGATGATCGAGCAAACGATCAACGGCAACCTTGTCACCATGCACCACGTTGAATACACCGTCAGGCAGTCCAGCCTGCTTCAACAATTCGGCAATCAACATTGCTGCTGATGGATCTTTTTCTGATGGCTTCAAAATGAAAGTGTTTCCACAAGCAACTGCATTGGCAAACATCCACATGGGGACCATCGCTGGGAAGTTAAAAGGTGTAATACCCGCAACAACACCGAGCGGCTGACGAATGTTGTACACGTCAACACCAGCAGATGCTTGTTCGGAATAACCACCCTTCAAGAGGTTCGGTATACCACACGCATACTCAATGTTTTCGAGACCACGGGCAAGTTCGCCCAATGCGTCGGCAGTTACTTTGCCGTGCTCTTTGGTGAGCAATGCCGCAATCTCTTTACGGTTAGCCGACACCAACTCGCGCATGTTGAACATGATTTCGGCGCGACGCGACAAGTTCGTTGCTCGCCAAGCTGGCAATGCTGCCTTGGCGTTTGCGACGGCCTTGTCAACTTCAGAGACATCAGCAAAAGCGACAGTTCCTTGCACCTGTCCAGTTGCTGGATCAAAAATGTTTCCGGTTCGACCCGAAGTACTAGCGACGGTGTGTCCGTCGATCCAATGATCGATGCGGTACATAGGCAACTCCTTAGTGTGTAGGGGGGATTTCAGACGAGATATTGCGACAAGCCACGCTTGATGTACTTGCCATGACCTTTGCGGCCAACATATTGATCGTTATCAATGAGCACAGTTCCACGCGAGAACACGGTGTCAACTTTTCCGTCGATGACCCAACCTTCCCAGGCTGAGTGATCCATGTTCATGTGGTGCTTGTCGTTGATACCAATCTTGGTCTTGGTGTTCGGATCCCAAACAACAACGTCAGCATCGCTACCAGGAGCAATGATGCCCTTTTGTGGGTACATACCAAACATGCGCGCGGGAGTCGTGCAACAGGTTTCAACCCAACGCTCAAGCGTCAGTTCACCAGCGACAACACCTTGATAAATCAATTCCATGCGGTGTTCGACACCACCGATTCCGTTCGGAATCTTGGAGAAGTCACCGAGACCAAGTTCTTTTTGATCCTTGAAGCAGAACGGACAATGGTCGGTACTCACGACAGCTAGCTCGTTCATACGCAAGCCCTTCCACAAGTCACCTTGGTGACCGTGGCCCATCTGACCGATGTAGTGCGGATCATGATCGCGTGAACGCACCGGCGTACTGCAGACCCACTTTGAACCTTCAAATCCAGGCTGACCCAATGTTTCTTCAAGGGTCATCCACAAGTACTGCGGGCAGGTCTCGGCAAAAACGTTGCGACCATGGTGACGTGCTGCAGCGACTTCGTTCAGAGCATCGCCAGCCGACATATGCACGATGTACAACGGCACATTGCCGGCGACATGAGACAACACGATGGCGCGGTGCGTGGCTTCAGCTTCAAGCGGCGAAGGACGCGTGTATGAGTGGTAGCGAGGATCGGTTTCGCCACGAGACAGCGCTTGCTGCACCAAAACATCAATAGCCGGGCCGTTTTCAGCATGCATCATGATCATCGCGCCGCATTCGGCAGCGGTCTGCATGGCCTTCAAAATTTGTCCGTCATCGCTGTAGAAAACACCGGGGTACGCCATGAACAGTTTGAAACTACTGATGCCTTCATGCTCGGTGAGGTATTTCATATCCTTCAATGACTGATCATCAACACCACCGATGATTTGGTGGAATGCGTAGTCAATTGCGCATTCGCCGGTTGCTTTGCGGTGCCATTCGGCAAGCCCGTCAAAGACATTTTCGCCATAGCGCTGAACGGCCATGTCGACGATTGTGGTGACTCCACCCCATGCAGCCGCACGTGATCCAGTCTCAAAAGTATCTGATGCGAACGTTCCACCGAATGGAAGTTCCATGTGTGTGTGCACATCAACGCCACCAGGGATCACATATTTGCCCTTGGCATCAATGACTTTGTCGCAACCTTGCTCGGATGATTCAAACCAACCAGGGGCACCGACTGCGGCGATCTTCTCGCCTTCAATCAATACGTCGTTGGCAACTACACCCGTGGGTGAAATGACTAATCCGTTCTTGATTAATACCTTGGCCATGATGCCCTCCTGATTTGCTGAATGGAATTGATGTCTACGACTTCCTACAACTTAACGATCACAACTCAGTGAGATCGCCGTACGCCTCGGGGCGACGGTCGCGATAAAACGCCCAACGATCGCGAACTTCGCGCAACTTCTTCATGTCAAGATCACGAACAATGAGTTCGGGCTTGTACGGATCGCCCTGTGCCCCAACAAACTTTCCTTCAGGGTCAACAAAATAACTCTGGCCGTAGAAGTCGTTTTCGCCGAGTGACTCGATTCCAACACGGTTGATTGCACCGACGTAATAGATGTTGGCGACAGCAGCAGCTGGCTGTTCGACCTTCCAGATGTACTCGCTGAGTCCGCGATGGGTTGCTGAAGGATTGAACACGATCTGAGCGCCGTTCAAACCAAGCGCACGCCAACCTTCTGGAAAGTGGCGGTCGTAACAGATATACACGCCGACTTTGCCGACCGCAGTATCAAACACCGGATAGCCACCATTGCCTGGCTTGAAATAGAACTTCTCCCAAAAACCTTTGGTTTGTGGAATGTGTTGTTTGCGGTACTTGCCGAGGTATTTACCATCAGCATCAATCACAGCAGCGGTGTTGTAATACACGCCCGCTTGAGTGATTTCGTACATCGGCAACACAATGACCATGCCAGTTTCTTTCGCGATGCTTTGGAAACGCTGGGTGGTCGGGCCGTCGGGGATGTACTCGGTGTAGCTGTAGTACTCAGTTTCTTGAACCTGACAAAAGTACGGACCATAAAAGAGTTCTTGGAAACAGATGACTTGGGCACCCTGCTTGGCTGCATCGTGACAAGCAGCTTCGTGCTTGTCAATCATCGTGTCTTTTGAGCCGGTCCAGTCAGTCTGAAAAATTGCGGCGCGCACGCTGTCTTGTGAGCCAGTCATTTCTTTCCCCATTTCTGATGTCTTAACCGCTTCAATATCGTGTGACTCGCCGTCTGATAATTCAGACTGATTGACACAGCTCAGTGAAGCTCTCTGTCTTCAGGGTAATTGACACACAGCCATGTGAACAATGCCATTATTGTGACAGGACAATGCTTTTACGCTGACGAAACACGATTGACTGCATTCTGATGATCAATGACACTTTGACTCTTGAGATTGCGAACTCAATCAATGATCGCAGCGCGCGAGGTATCGCCACAGCAATCGGTCGATTGATTTCGTCAGGCGATTTAGTGATCGGGGCGCAGTTGCCGACCGTTCGGCAACTATCACGCAAACTGGGCGTCTCGCCGACCACGGTCGGAGAGGCCTGGCGTTCTCTCGCCGAAGTCGGGGCAATTGAGACTTTGGGCCGCAACGGTTCTTTCGTTCGCCAACCCACTGGCCCTGGCGGTCCACGCCGCTATCGCCAAGTGGCCGCCGACAGCGATCATCGGGGTCATTTCGCCCTTGATTTGTCGACCGGAACACCGGATTCGACGCTTCTCCCCGACCTACGAACCGCGCTAGCGCGGGTGAGCAGCCAAACCCTCACCAGTAGTTACCTCGATCACCCCGTGTTGCCCCAACTCGAAGAGGCCTTGCGTCATCGTTGGCCCTTTGTGCCCGAAGAACTCACCGTCGTTGACGGGGCTATGGATGCCCTTGATCGCATTGCCCAAGTGGTGGTCCGTCTCGGTGATCGCGTGATCGTTGAACACCCGACCTTCCCGCCGTTGCTTGACCTGCTGGAAAAGATTGGCGCTGATGTCATTGGGGTTGAGGTCGACGCCCAAGGCATGAACGTTGAAGCGCTCACGGCCGCACTTGAACAAAAACCAACGGCATTGTTTTTACAACCACGCGCGCAAAATCCGACTGGTGTCACGATGTCTGCACAACGTGCGCAAAACATCGCCAACGCAATTGTTGCATCAGGACATTCAGAATCAATCACGATCATTGAAGACGACCATGCCGGCGATATTGCCGTCGGTGAATTGAACAGCATCGGCAACCACTTGCCCACGCGAACTGTTCATATCCGTAGCTATTCAAAGAGCCACGGGCCCGACTTACGTCTTGCTGCAGTTGGCGGAGCCGGCGATGTTATTTCAGCCGCAGCAAATCGTCGGCTGCTCGGACCAGGTTGGAGCAGTCGCATTTTGCAAGCTGTGTTGCTTGAACTACTGGACGATCAAGCAACACTTGAATCACTGAGCCATGCTCGCGCCGAGTATGCGCGCCGCCGCCAAGAAGTTGTGCAAATCCTCAATGAACGCAACGTTTTTTCTACTGGAACCGACGGAATCAATTTGTGGGTTCTCGTCAGCGACGAAAGAAGTGCACTCATGACTTTGGCTGCCCAAGGAATTGGCGCAGCACCTGGAACACCGTTCTTAGTTAACGCTCATCCAGATTCAATGCGGCTGACTGTTGGTCTTTTGGGAACCACATCTGATCTTGAAGCGACCGCACAAGCAATTGCTTCGGCGGCAACGACTTCAGGAAGCGGCCGCCGCGGTCAACGCTAAACGAGTGGCTGCATAACGTGAACTAGTAGCCGCCACCAATTTTGCTGTGGTCCCACGACACGATGTTCTCAACTTCGATCTGAATTCCGAGACGCTTCTTTGCTTGCGCTTCCAAGAATGGGAGTGCTGCGTCACTGATTGCACCTTCGCCGTTGTACTTGAGTCCGACTGCTTTGCCAATGGCCAAGATCTTGTCGTAGTCCTCAATGATGGTGGCGGTTCCGACGATCTCGAGTCCCTTGAGTTCTTCGTACGCATCGCCACTTTCAATCAAGCCGGTGATCTTGTTGTTGCGACGCAAGTTGACGATCTTTTGGCTCTTGCCGAAAGTCCAGAATGTGACTTTGCCGTCCATGACCTCGTACCACATGGCGACGAGATGCGGGTGGCCGGTCGGTCCGATCGAGGCGATATTGAGAATGGTCTGAGTTTCGAGGTAGGCCGCGATTTCGGCCTCGGTCATCGTGATGGAAGAGCGCTTATTTGCCATATGGCTTCCGACCCTAGTTCGCCATCCCCCTCCCCAATCCTCTTGGGCGCGATTCACCCCCGAAAACGGGGGTCTATTTCCCCAACTCTTGAACCTTGCCAGCACTTGGGGATTCTGACCACCGAAAACGGGGGGTTTTCGCGCCCAATAGGTGGGGTTGGGAGTGGTGAGGGTTCGACGGTGAGTCTGCGCTACCGTTAACACCGTGGCTGCAACACCTTCCCCCGATCTTCTCCTTGAGCCCCTTTCGCTTGAAGCCGACGCCTTTCCGGCCCGCACGCTCAGTGAATGGCTGACCACCTTCCATCTTGCCTCCGTCGTCCTTGATCCCTACACCAACGAAAGTTCGTGGATTCTCGCTACCGCGGCCCGCATCTTGCGAGCCTTTGGCGGTTCGGCAGCTCGCACCAATCTGATTGTCACCGCATCCGCCGACGAAACTCGCTCATTCCTCGGACCTTTGGCCAAGGAGTTCTTGGTGTTCACCGACCCCGACCGCGCCGCCGTGAAGTCTTTTGGCCTCACCACCTTGCCCGCATTTGTGTTCGTGCGCTCCGACGGAACCATCAACGCTGTTGCCGAAGGTTGGGATGCGGCCCAATGGCGCAAAGTGGCCAAAGCCATTGCCGACACCACAGCATGGACTGCTCCTTCAATTCCGGCAGCCGGAGATCCCGTTTCATTTAGCGGCACTCCCGCACTTGGCTGATTCTGTTACCTGTCACCGACCTCCCCGTTGAAGACGTCATTGACGAACTTCGATCGGCATTAGCTCAACGTCTGACCGCAGTTCTTGTAGCTCCACCTGGCGCGGGAAAAACCACACTCATTCCTTTGCGGCTCATCAATGAAGAGTGGCTCAACGGTCAACGCATTGTGATGCTTGAGCCAAGACGTCTTGCCGCTCGTGCTGCGGCGCGACGACTCGCTTCATTGATTGGTCAAGAACCAGGCGAACTTGTTGGATATCAAACGCGCGATGAACGACGAATTGGTCCGAACACTCGCATTGAAGTTGTCACCGAAGGAATTCTGACGCGGCGATTACAAAATGATCCTGAATTGCCCGGCATTGGTCTCGTGATCTTTGACGAAGTTCACGAACGCAACTTGCCCACCGATGTCGGCCTTGCGCTTTGTCTTGATGCTCGCAGAAATTTACGACCAGATTTACGCGTTCTCGCAATGTCGGCAACCGCTGACACTGATCGCTTTGCAAAACTTCTTGGCGACGGTGAGCCTGCACCAATTATCTCTAGTGCTGGCCGTCAACACCCCGTTGAAATTACTTGGGCGCCGGCCGGCAAACAACAAAGACTTGACGATGCAGTCGTTGACGTCACCATGCGCGCACTGCGTGAAAACGTTGGCGACATTCTTGTTTTTCTGCCGGGTATCGGCGAAATCAATCGCGTTCAACAAGCGCTTGAACGATCGGTCATGTCCGACACCGATGTGTATCCACTTGCGGGTGCACTTTCATTAGCCGATCAAGATCGCGCTCTTGCACCATCGCCTGCAGGACGACGTCGCGTTGTGCTCAGTACCGATATCGCTGAAACAAGTTTGACTGTCAACGGCGTCAGCGTTGTCGTTGATGCTGGCCAAGCGCGCGTTCCGCGTTACGACCCGCGCACCGGCATGACACGACTCACAACTATTCCAACTTCACGCGCATCAGCCGAACAACGCGCTGGCCGTGCTGGTCGACTTGGACCTGGTGTTGCATATCGCCTGTGGAGCAAGCTCGAACACACCACGCGACGTTCACACCTTGATCCTGAAATTACTCAAGTTGATTTATCGGGGCTCGCACTTGAACTTGCATCTTGGGGAACTCCATTAGCCGAGTTATCTTTTGCCGACCGTCCACCAGAGGCCGCGTACAAACAAGGCATTGAGCTTTTACAAATGCTCGGGGGGCTTGATCATGAAGAGAAACTGACTAACATCGGTCGACGAATGCTTGCTGCGCCAGTACATCCACGCCTTGCGCACATGGTGACATCAGCGCACCCAAGTGATCACGGTTTGGCTTGCGTTATTGCCGCGTTACTTGATGATCGTGATGTCATGCGCGGACGACCTGATGATTTGCCAGTTGACATTTCATTGCGGGTGCAGTTCATCACGCGCGAAATGTATGACGATCGCGCCGACCGTCGTGGCACTGAACGGGTTCGTGAGCGTGCCGAAGATATGGCTCGCCGTACTGGTGGTCGCCTCGATTGGGACAGTGTGAATTCTGATCATGCCGGCGCAGTACTACTTCTCGCCTATCCCGACCGTTTAGCGATGCGTCGGCAACCTGGCCAATATCAAATGCGCAATGGTTCAGCCGCTTGGTTTCGACCCAATGATCAACTCGCACACGAAATGTTTGTTGTCGCTGCCGACTTAGATGGCGATCGTAAGAATGCCCGAATTCGTTTATGTGCTGTTGTTGATGAAGCAACGATTAACGAAGTTCTCACGAATGATGTCATTGAAGAGCGCTTGACTTTGTGGGATAAAGAACGCAAAGACTTTGTTGAGCGAGTGACCGTCAAACTTGATCGAATGCGTCTATCTGAAGAGACTCGTCGACCCTCACCGAATGATTCAACGGTGTCGGCGATTATGGAATATTTGGTACAACAGCGTTTGGCACCATTGCCGTGGTCAAGTGCGACGAGCGAACTGCGTGCACGAATTTCTTTCTTGCGACGAGAAATTGGCGAACCATGGCCCGACTGGTCGGATAAAGCATTAATTGCAACATCGCAAGATTGGCTTCGTCCGTACCTGGCGGGGATGACTTCAATCAATGACATCAAAGAACTCAACCTTGGAATGTTGTTGCGTTCTCAACTTCCGTGGCCAGAAGGTGCGCAGATTGATGATCTTGTACCGAGCACTCTTGAGTTAGCTTCGGGCCGATCGTTACCGATTGATTACGCAAGCGCAGTTAAAGAAGGAACTGCACCTGTCGTGCGCATGCGGGTTCAAGATTTGTTTGGCACCAAGACTCATCCAACTGTTGCTGGTGGTCGGGTGCCTTTGGTGCTTCATCTACTTTCACCAGCCGATCGACCCATTCAAGTCACGGCGGATCTACCTGGATTTTGGTCAGGGTCATGGACCGATGTCAAGAAAGATATGGCGGGTCGCTATCCCAAGCATCAGTGGCCTGACGATCCCGCCAATGCCGATCCGAAGCGAATGAAAGATCGCTGATGATTGCAATTGAAATTGCCGGCTTACCGCTGTACATGGTTGGCGTGTGCACGTTGCTCGCTCTCATTGGTTCAAGCGTTCAAGGTTCACTTGGCTTTGGGCTTGGCATGCTCACTTCACCGATTTTCGCGATGATTGACCATTCATTTGTTCCCGTTGCAATGATGTTGGCGGTGATGCCGTTGACATTTTGTGTCGCATTTCGTGATCGCAAGTTCATTGACACGAGTGGTTTCAAATGGGCGATCGTTGGACGCTTCCCCGGAGTCTTCATTGGCATTGTTGCGCTGCGTGCAATGAATAAAGATGCCTTGGCTTATTCGGTCGCAACATCGGTCACGATCGCAGTCATCATTTCAATTATCACGACTAAACGCGGACAAGTCGTTTCAACGAATGCAACCACCCTCACAAGTGCTGGATTCGCAAGTGGCTTTATGGGCACGGTCACATCTATCGGCGGACCACCCATGGCACTCGTCTACAAAGACGGCGATCCAAGAACCGTGCGGGCAACACTCGCAGCATTTTTCAGTATTGGAGTTGTCATCACCGTCACTGGGTTTGTCCTGTCCGGAGAAATCGGTCGTCACGAAATTGCTTTGACACTTGTCATTCTTCCGGGAGTCATCGCCGGACTCCCGGTTTCGTCCCTGCTGGGTAATCGCATCCCACCCGAGATCATGCGGCCATTGATTCTGGCGATCTGTGCGTTATCGGCGGGCTTGCTATTTCTTCAAACCGCGTTGTAAACAACCACGACTCCACCCCGTTGGCTATGCGCTGCACATCGATTCGGCGTAGCGTAAAGGTATGCCCGAGTTTGAATTCTCCGAGATCTTCCCCCTAGGCAAAGACACCACTCCTTACCGATTGGTCACTACCGAAGGCGTCAACACTTTTGAAACTCCTGAAGGAACCTTCTTAAAGGTTTCACCCGAGGCAATTACTCGAATCACCCAAGAAGCCATGCGCGACATTGCACACTTCTTGCGCCCTGGACACCTTCAGCAACTGCGCAACATTCTTGATGATCCCGAAGCCAGCGACAACGATCGCTTTGTTGCGCTCGATCTTTTGAAGAACTCTGCGATTGCAGCAAGTGGAATTTTGCCAATGTGTCAAGACACGGGCACTGCAATCGTCAAAGGTAAAAAAGGCCAGTTCGTATTCAGTGGCAACGGCGACGAAGAAGCAATTGCTCGAGGCGTGTACAACACTTATCTCACGAGCAACCTTCGTTACAGCCAAATGGCTCCACTCACGATGTACGACGAAGTCAACACTGGCAATAACTTGCCCGCCGAAATCAAGATCAGCGCTGTCGATGGCGACACCTACAAGTTCTTGTTCATGGCCAAAGGTGGCGGCAGCGCCAACAAGAGCTATCTCTTTCAAGAAACAAAGGCTTTACTCAATGACAAGTCATTGTTCCCGTGGCTCTTTGAAAAAATGAAGTCTCTCGGAACCGCTGCTTGCCCGCCGTATCACCTCGCGGTTGTTATCGGTGGAACTTCAGCAGAGCAAGCAGTCGAAACAGCCAAGCTTGCGAGTGCGCGTTATCTAGATACGTTGCCAACTACTGGCAGCAAACTTGGTCACGCTTTCCGCGATCTTGATATGGAACAACGTATCTTGAAGTTGTCGCAAGAAACCGGCATTGGTGCACAGTTCGGCGGAAAATACTTCTGTCACGATGTGCGCGTGATTCGTTTGCCACGTCACGGCGCATCATGTCCAGTTGCCATGGCGGTGTCATGCTCTGCCGACCGACAAATGCTTGGCAAGATCACCAAAGACGGAATCTTTCTTGAACAACTCGAAACAGACCCCGCACGTTTCTTACCCGATGTGACTCACGATGATTTGCAAGACACACCTGTTGTACAGATTGATCTCAATCAACCGATGAGCGCGATTCGTGCCGAGCTGGGCAAGTACCCAGTGAAAACTCGCGTCATGTTGACTGGCCCGCTTGTTGTTGCACGCGATATTGCGCACGCCAAACTCAAAGAACGTATTGATGCCGGACTTGGTTTGCCCGACTACATGAAAGACATGGCCGTCTATTACGCCGGCCCAGCAAAAACTCCCGAAGGTATGGCCTCAGGTTCATTTGGTCCAACCACAGCTGGTCGCATGGACAGCTATGTCGACGAGTTCCAGGCCAATGGTGGAAGCTTTGTGATGTTGGCCAAGGGCAACCGCTCCAAGGCCGTCACCGATGCCTGCAAAAAGCACGGTGGTTTCTACCTAGGGTCAATTGGTGGACCAGCGGCTCGCCTCGCCCAAGACTGCATCACCAAAGTTGAGGTCTTGGAGTATGCCGAATTGGGCATGGAGGCGGTGTGGAAGATCGAAGTTCAGGACTTCCCCGCGTTCATCGTGGTCGATGACAAGGGCAACGATTTTTTCGACCTGGTCAACAAGCCTTTCGGCGGCACCCCGGTCTCCCTGAAGAAATAACCCGTCCAATTCACCCACTTTGGAATATGGCTGCCGCTAGGCGGCAACTAACTTCCAAAGTGGTAGGAAACGAGCATTACGGGTCGAGGAGGGTGGAGAGGCGCAGTTCGCCTTCTCGGGTTTGGCCGCCATCGCGCAAGAACTTCTCCATCGCCTCACGTGCCCCAGGCCCACCCACTGTCGCACTAAACGCATTGCCTTCAGCCAACAAATCTTGCGTCACTTCTTTCTCGGCACGAATCACCGACGCCTTACCAGCAGCAATCGCATGGGCAGGGAATGACGCAATTCGACGCGCCAACCTTTCAACAAACGGCCACAACTCGTCCTCAGCCAACGAACGGTTCACCCATCCATATCGTTCCGCATCAACTGCATCAAAGTCATCACAACCCAACACCACTTCGAGTGCTCGCGAACGGCCCATCAATCGAGCCAAACGTTGCGTTCCACTTCCACCAGGAATGATTCCGAGTCCAACTTCAGGTTGGTTAAACACTGCACCTGGATGATCACCATGCGGCAACACCGCAAAGCGCATATCGCAACTCAACGCTAATTCACTTCCACCGCCACCCACTCGACCTTCGATCACGGCAATCGTTGCCTTGGGCATTGTTCGCAATGTTTCGCACATCACGTGATACGCGTTCAATTCAGTCGCAGGTGGATTGTCAGTCGGGAATTTCAAAATTGCTTCAACGTCAAAGTGAGCAATGAAAAAATCGGGGTTCGCCGACGATATCAGCACAACTCGCACGTCATCATCAACCGCAAGATCGCTAACCACTTGCATGGTTTCAAGAAAGAAATCAAACGTGAACAGATTGATCGGCGGACTGTTCAAAACAATCCGGGCGATGCCATCAGCCTTCGTAACAGAAAGTCCTGTTCCCATTGATTTCCCCCATCAATAGATATCGCCTGATTTATCGAGCGATTACTTAAGAAGTGATTTCACCATTGCACGAGTTTCAGCAACTTCGTCCGGTGTCGCACCAAATTCAACAGCCGCAAAATCTGTCACTCCGATTTCGGCCAAAGCCATGATGCGATCAGCAACTTCTGATGCACTGCCGATGATTGCAATATCAGCCGGACCAGCAGCGCCTTCTTTGTCAAGCATCGCGCGATAGCTCGGCAATTGTCCGTACACCACGAATACTTGCGCTGCACGTTGTAACGCTGCCTCACGATCGTTCGTAACACATACTGGCAAGGCAGCAATCACGCGAGTTGAATCACGACCTGCTTTATCAGCAGCAGCCTTCAATGTTGGAATGGTGTGGTTGGCCAAAGTTTGCGGACCGGTGCACCATGTGAGCGTTCCATCAGCAAGGGCTGCTGTCACCTTGAGCATCTGTTCACCAAGAGCAGCGATTACAACATTGGGACGAGTTCCGCCCGGAACGTTGACTCCACCATTGACGTTGAATGCTTCACCTGCGTGCGACACCGGCTTGCCTTCAAGCAAAGGCATCATCACTTCGAGGTACTCGCGCATGTGTCGCACTGGCTTATCAAAGCTCATACCCCACATCGACTCAACAACAATCTGGTGACTCAGGCCGATACCCAAACACAATCGACCACCAGCGGCAGCGTTAACGGTTAGTGCTTGTTGAGCCATCATCATCGGGTGACGCGGATACGTCGGCACCACACTTGTTCCCAGTTCAATTCGCGGCACTTCGCGACCAATCACTGCCAAAGCAGTCAGTGCATCATGACCAAAGATTTGCGGAGCCCAATAGCTCGCAAAACCATCGGCTTCGGCCCTACGTGCCTCGGCCACCATGGCATCAATTGTTCCGTCGTTTGAGGCTCCACCAAAAATTCCTATGCGCATGGGCTAACCATAACGCCTACGGAACTGGAGAGAAGTATTGAGACTCAGGCGAGGCTGACGAGTTCGAGCCAGTCATGGCTGAAGTAGTCAACCTGACCGTCGGGCATGAGCAATACCTTGGTCGGTTTGAGATGCTCAACAAATTCGGTGTCGTGGCTGACGAAAATAATCGCGCCCTTCCAGCCCGAAAGCGCGTTCGCCACTGCTTCACGGCTGGACGGGTCAAGGTTGTTGGTCGGTTCGTCAAGCAGCAACAAGTTGTTTCGGCCCACCATCAACATTGCTAACGCCAATTTCGTTTTTTCTCCACCAGACAAAGTTCCAGATTTCTGGTTCACCTTGTCGCCAGACAAACCGAACATTCCGAGCAATGCTCGCAACTGTGTTTCGGTCAGCGAAACACCAGCTGGTACTTCTCGGCGAATGTTTTCCAGCAATGTTGCATCGGTATTGAGGTTGTCGTGCTCTTGCGCGTAATAACCACAGTTCACTTGATGACCGAATGAAAAATCACCGAGATCGGCTTTTGTTTCGCCCGCAAGAATTCTCAGCAAACTGGTCTTTCCCGCACCGTTCAAACCAAGCACTAACAAACGCTCACCACGACCAAGGTCAAAGGTGACATCTTCAAAAACGGGTGGCCCGCCATAGCCCTTACATAAATGTTTCGTCTCAATAACTGTGACACCACATGGTGGCGGGTCAGGAAACTTCACTTGCAGAACGCGTCCACCAGTTGGGGCAACGACTTTTTCGCCCTGCAAACGATCAATGCGCTTTTCAATGCTGTGGGCCATCGCGGCCTTCGTTGCTTTCGCACCAAAGCGATCAACGACAGTTTGAAGTCGGTTGATTTCTTTGGCTTGCAACGCAGCCTTCTTGATCATGCGCTCTTCATCTTCGGCACGCGAACGCCGGTACTGACTATACGTGCCTTTGTATTCGATGACATGACCCGTCGCATCTTCAGCATCGCGGTCTAAGTGCAGAACACGAGTAATTGCCTCATCGAGCAAATCAAGGTCGTGACTGATCACTAAAAGTGCGCCGCGATATTGCCGCAAGAAACCCAACAACCAAGTCTTCGCATCAATGTCTAAGTGGTTAGTGGGTTCGTCAAGCAACAGTGCATCGCTTCCGGCAAACAAAATACGGGAGAGTTCAACACGACGACGTTCACCACCCGACAAAACTCCAACGGGAAGATCAAGACGAGCACCGCTCATACCGAGGCCAGCAGCAATACTGCGAGCTTCACTTTCGGCCGCGTAGCCACCCTTCATGGAGAATTCTTCTTCGGCCTTGCTGTAGCGCGAGACATTTCGTTCGCTCGCATCTTCTTCCATCGCGATACGCAACTTTTCAAGCCGCATCAAATCATCATCAATGTTGCGGCCCGACAGAATATGAGAAATCGCTGTGCGTCCGTCGTAAATGCCGGCAATGCGCGGATCTTGGGGTAGATAGCCAAACCCTCCTTTACGCATGATCTTGCCGGCAATAGGTTCAGCCTCGCCGCCAAGAACTTTAAAGAGAGTCGTCTTTCCCGCTCCGTTACGGCCAACGAGTCCAACCTTGTCCTTGGGCATGACGGTGAACGTGGCGTTCTCAACAACGAGACGACCACCAATCTCGACCGAAAGCGATTGGACCTGGAGCACCCCTCAAGTGTGTTGGTTCAAAACGCTATGTGCAACCACCGTGACAGGTATCCGAGATATATCTTGCTGTTTACGGGCTCGATGTAGTTGTTAATGTTGGCGTAGTAGTCGATGTGGGAAGAGTCGAACTTGAGGGCACAGTCGTACTCGTTGCGACCACAGATGTTGACGTTGAGTCAACAGTCGTGGTTTCAACACCCGGCGCGATCGTTGGCAAATTTGAAAGTGGTGCATCATCTTTGAATTCAACATTCAGACATTCCCCTAGATCATTGCCAGGAGCATTGCCCAAGACCTCAATAATTGAATCCATTAGTACAACATTTCCAGCATCAACTGGGTGGATTCCGTCTTTCCACAACACTCCAGGAGCTTTCGAAATTTCACGCCAATCCACGAGCCACACATTGTCACGTGTACGAACTTCTTCTTCAATGACTGCATTCACTTCTTGCATAAATGGCTTGTACTCCGTGGCGGTCAGAATGATCACGGGTCGCGGGGCTAACTCATCGAGAATCTTGTCTAAATATTCCTTGTAGACATCCTGTTTCTTGCCATAGTTCGTACCGAGGAAAAGAACCGCCGCATCAAAGCCTTGCGGCAACTTCTTCTTCACGATGCGCAAGCCCAAGTCAATAAAACGTCCTCGCTCTGCCTCGACAGCAACTTGCCAGCCCATCGGAACCAGGCGATCACATGCCATATTGCTATAGCGACGAGAGACTGCAGCAAAAATAGAATCGCCGATCATCAACAGTCGCGGCCCATTTGAAAGTTCGCCCACTGTTATCGGCCGAGATCCAGGAGGAACAGACGATTGATTCGCTGAGTCAGTCTCGCTCGCCAAATCTTGTGCCGGAAGATTGCCGACTCCGGCAACGGTGCCCGACACCGCGATTGTTGTAGTGCTATCAGAAATTGATGAACCACAAGCAGTTGCTACCGAGAGCAAAATCCCTAAAGCAGCGGTTAGAGACGAATTGGGCCGAACGGTGGTCACTGTGTCGAGCCTTGCTCGCGAATCTCTTTGAGTTCATCACGAATTGAAGTGAGCAAAATGATGTCGGGTGTCGGTGGCGCAACGGCCTCTGTGCCGGTGGCCTTGTTGTATGCCTTTAGCAATAAGAACAGCACGAACGAAATCGACAAAAAGGTCACCACCACTGTCAAGAACGCACCGAAACGAATTTCAGCGTCATTGATATGCAAGATCAACGCTTTGTCAAAGTTCGGGGTACCAAATGGGATCGCAACAATTGGCATGACGACTTCTTCGACCAATGACTTCACAAGTCCAGAAAAGGCTCCACCGACAACAAAACCAACTGCGATAGCCAACAGGTTGCCCTTATTGATGAAGTCACGAAATTCTTTGAAAAGATTGGTCATTCGAAGGCTTTTCATAATGAACAAGAATACCCGAGTCGAACCCAACCCGACATCAGTATTGTGATTACTGAAACCAGACAACTCCTATTCCCCTTCATCACTCCGATTGATTTGAAGAAGCTCATCGAATTGACTATCGCTTACTGCGTAACTTCGTCGCCGTGACCTTCAAGGTCTTCAAAGCGATCCACTCGACGAAGGGTCGGGAAAAATACTGAGAACAAAGCCACGACTCCGAGTGTTGCGACACCACCACCCACTACTGCAGCCTTTGTACCAAATGCTTGAGCCGCTACTCCACTTTCAAAAGCGCCCAATTCGTTGCTCGCACCAATGAACACGTTTTCAACGGCCATCACGCGTCCGCGTTTGTCATCTGGAGTCACCAGCGGAACCAACGTTCCGCGGATATACACGCTGATCATGTCTGAACCAGACAAAAGAACTAGCGCCAGAAAAGCAACGATGTACGACGTTGTCAATCCTAAAGCAACAGTCGCTGCGCCGAACAATCCAACTACAATCAAAAGTGTTCGTCCGACATTGCGTGTAACTGGGCGCGATGCCAAAAAGACTGCCATCACCGCGGCGCCAATACCAGGCGCCGCGCGTAACCAGCCATACGCAACGTCACCCACTTGCAACTGATCCTCTGCGATAGCCGGCAATAGAGCTACCGCACCACCAAATAGCACTGCAAAAAGATCTAACGAAATCGCCGCCAGCAAAATTGGAGTTCGGCGAATAAATCGCAACCCTTCAAGCGCCGTATACAACGAAACCTTCTCGGCTTTATCTTTCAAGGCTTGTCGTGTCTGTGGACGAACAAACTTGATCGACAGCAAAAATGACACACCAATTCCGATCAATGCGGCTGATACGAAATACGCCACGCTTGGATCGACTGCATAGAGAAATCCGCCCGTTGCTGGCCCGATGATCGCCGCGGTTGTCCATGTTGCTGAATACATTGCAATGGTTCGTGGCAATGCCCCATCGGGAGCGACCATCGGTGGAATTGATCGGATAGATGGCGCAGCAAATGCCCGAGCGCAGCCAAAGATAAAAGCGATGACAAACAGTGGCCATACCGCAGTTGGTTTCGAGAGAGCGTAAATACCCAATGCAAGCGAACTCAAGAGTTCAAAACCGACCGCTATTCCACCCACAAGTTTGCGATTAAATCGATCAGCGACTGAGCCAGTCACCAACACTAATAAGGCCGCAGGAAGAAACTCGGCGAGCCCCAGCAAGCCAATATCTAGTTCGCGCCCAGTGATGTCATAAATCTGCTTGCCAAGCACCGTTGCCTGCAACATCACCCCAGACGAAGTGAAAACGCTCGAGCCCAACAGGTTTCGAACTGGCCCCACCTTCAACAAATCGCGAGTGCTCTCGGCTGGATTTAATGGTTTCGGGACAGACACAGACCGTTCACCTTAGCGAAACCTGCTATCAATTGAATAATGAGTTCACTCGCTGATGACACCCGCTGGCTTGATGCCACCGCTCAATCCGAATTAGTCGCCTCCGGCAAAGTTTCACCGCTTGAAATGGTCAATGCGGCCATTGAGCGTGTCGAGCGTTACGACTCCAAGCTCAACGCTTTGACATATCGCTGGTTTGAAGATGCACGACAGCTCGCCGCAAGCAATGCTCTTCCCGACGGTCCGTTTCGCGGTGTCCCATACCTTTTGAAAGATCTCTACGCAGCCGAAGCTGGCAAACCACTCAGTAACGGCAGCAAGGCGTACAAAGCTGCTAACTACGTTTCAACTGAAGACACCACACTCGTCGCGCGCTACAAAGCCGCTGGGTTGATTTCAATCGGTCGCGGCAACAGTCCAGAGTTCGGAAGTGTTCCCGTCACCGAACCAGAAGCATGGGGACCAACGCGTAATCCCTGGGACCTCACTCGCACTTCAGGCGGATCAAGTGGTGGATCGGCATCGGCAGTTGCTGCTGGCATTGTTCCAATCGCTCATGCCAGTGATGGCGGTGGATCTATTCGTATTCCGGCGGCTTGTTGTGGTCTTGTCGGACTCAAAGTTTCACAAGGTCGAATTTCAATGGGGCCTTACCGCGACGAAAGTAATCTTGGCGTTGAGCACTGCGTGAGTCGAACAGTTCGCGACTCGGCACGCCTCCTTGATGCAACACATGGTCCTGGAATAGGTGATGTGATCATCGCTCCAACACCCCGACGCCCATTTATCGAAGAAGTTGGCGCCGACCCAGGTCGCTTACGCATCGGCATGCTCGACTTCAATCCACGCGGTGGCGATGTACATGCTGACTGTGTTGAGGGTGTGCACAAAACAGCGAAGTTGTTGGAGTCACTTGGGCACCACGTTGAACCTGGTTTCCCAGACATCTTCTCTGACAATGAGATAGGTCGAGCCTTCAGCATGTTGTGGAGCACCAACATGGGTACCGCTATTCGTCGATTTAGCGATGCTCTCGGTCGCGAAATGACTCCCGACGATATTGAAGCAATGAACTGGGCGCAAGCCGAATTTGCCAAAGGTGTGAATGGCGTTGACTTCTCGTTGGCACAAGCAAGTTCAGTCCTTTTCCGTCGCGCCATTCAATCATGGTGGACTCAAGGTTGGGATTTACTGCTGACGCCGACCCTCGCCGCACCACCACTTCCGATTGGTTCAATGCCAAACAATCCCGCGCGTCCGATGACACCTCTAATGACTGCTGGTGCCTGGGTCTCATTTACATCGCAATTCAATATCAGTGGCCAACCCGCTATCAGCTTGCCACTGCACCGCAACGCAGATGGACTACCCATTGGCATGCAACTTGTCGCCGCGTATGGTCGCGAAGATGTGTTGATTCGCGTGGCTTCACAACTTGAGCAAGCCGCACCATGGGCGCACCTCACCCCAGATTTCTAAGCAATCGGCCGTTCGTTAACAACTGCAGCGATATCAATGCAGCCATAGATGTGCGGGAAAGCTTCGGGTGCTGCGCCCAGTTGCTCGAATACAACTTTGCTCGTCAATTTCTCTTCATCAATTTCGAGCAGTACTAAATCTCTGTCAGCAAGATCGCTATAGAAACGATCGCGAACACCCTTCCACTGACTCTCGTAGCTGCAGTGGGTATAGCCCTCATCCGCAACCGAGATTCCGCGCGTCGACCAGGGATAGTTGCCACTTAATTTGGCCTGTTCCCAATCGGCACGAATAGCGAGATGCAAAATCATCGAGCAGTCCAACCACCGTCAACAACAACATGCTGACCGATCATGAATGAAGCTGCATCGCTCGCGAGCAAAAGAAGTGCGCCATCTAATTCGTGCAATTCACCCATGCGCGGTAATGGTGAGTTTGCGCGCATGAAATTCATGCTTGATTCGTCATCCATACCTTGGGTCATTTCTGAGGGGAACCAACCTGGGCAAATTGCATTCACTCGAATACCACGACGAGCCCACTGCATACCAAGTTCACGGGTGAGGTTAATGACCGCACCTTTTGATGCGCAGTAATGGGCTTGTTTAATTGGCGCCGAACCTACAAGTCCCAAGATTGAAGCGATATTGACAATGTTTCCGCTGCCCGCTTCTTTCATATACGGAGCGCACAACTTTGAGAGATGCCAAATTGCCGTGACGTTGATTTCCATCGCAGTACGGAAGGTGTCGAGATCTTCGTCTTCGACAGCAACTTTGTGGCCGACCCCGGCGTTGTTAACCAAAATTCGTGGCGGGCCAACTTGACGAACGGTTTCGGCAACTAAACGTTCGCGATCTTCAGCCAAACTCAGGTCAACGGCAATCGCGATTGAACCTGGAAGCTCTTTGACCAATGCTTCAAGGCGATCAAGGCGACGGGCGGCCAAAACAACTGTCGCGCCAACAGCGTGCAGTGTGCGAGCGAATTGAACCCCAAGACCTGAAGAGGCTCCAGTCACGATCGCGACTCGACCATCAAGGCGGAAAGTGTTCAAAGGATTGGCGGCGTTATTTGTTGCTGATTCGGCAGTTGACATGCCAGCAAGGTTACGGGGACTCGGCGCAACCTTCCCATTTGAGGTGTTGTCTGTGGCACGATATGCAGATGACCTCACCTCGACATTTGGTTTTAGTTCATGGTGCTTGGCATGGAGCGTGGTGTTTTGGTGCGTTACAGGCCGAACTTGATCGTCGCGGAATTGCGAGTTTGGCCATTGACCTACCCGGTCACGGTGCCTCACCATTGCCGCTCACCGATTTTTACGGTGATGCGCAATGTGTCGCTGATGTTCTCGCTTCACTCCATGCCCGTGGCGTTGACGACGTTGTACTCGTGGGGCACAGTTACGGCGGAGCCGTTATTTCGCAGGCTGCATCTTCAAGTGCGACTGTTTCGCACCTCGTCTATTTGGCGGCCTTTGCACCCGATGCTGGCCAAAGCGTGATGTCACAACTGATGGCCATGCCGCGTCACGACACCGCTCTCGGCGGCGCAATGGTGGTCATTGACGATGCGAATACAACCATCAATCCAGCACTAGCCCAGGAAGCCCTTTATGGCTGTTGCGATAGCGGCGTTATTGCTGCGTCTATCGCTCGCCTTTCGCCTCAACCCATGGTGACCATGACACAAGAAGTCACTGGCTCTCCGCGAGACACCATTTCATCAACGTATGTGTTGTGCTCACAAGATCAAGCAGTACATCCTGAACATCAAAAGATAATGTCGCAACTTTGCAACGACGTAGTCACGCTTGATACCGATCACTCACCATTCGTGTCGATGGTCAAAGAAACTGCCGACATTCTTGAACGGATTGCCAATTCATGAAAATACGTATTGGTTACGGCCTGGGTGTTCGCACCAATCTCAACGACGATGGTTTTACTCAAGTTGTTGATGCACTTGAATCGCTCAAATTCGACAGCCTGTGGCTGAGCGAACGAATTGGTGGAGAAGCACCGGATCCTCTTGTGGCGATGTCATTCGCTGCTGGACGTACCACCAAATTGAAATTTGGAATGAGTGTGATGGTGTTGCCAGGTCGCAACCCCGTCATTCTTGCCAAAGAACTTGCAACTCTTGATCGCCTCTCTAATGGTCGCCTACTGCCAGCCTTCGGACTAGGTGTTGCCGATCCGCACGAGCAACAAGCATTCGGCGTAGTCCGCGAAGAACGCGCGAAGCGATTTAATGAGGCACTTGAAGTCATTCGCGCCTGTTGGACTCAACCATCTGTCACCCACCACGGCACCTATTTCAATTACGACGATCTACGAGTTCAACCTAAACCACTTAACGGTTCTCCCGATGTCTGGCTCGGTGGTATTGCCCCGAGCGAACTGAAGCGTGTCGGACGTTTGGCCGATGGTTGGCTTCCGAGTTTCGTAACTCCGGCCGATGCCGAACGTGGTCGCATCGAGATTCAACGTGTCGCCACCGAGCATGAACGCGAAATCGATCCCGAACATTTCGGAGCCCTCATTCCCTACGCCCATGGTCCACTCCCCGACACTGTGATCAAAGCGTTGATGGCCCGCCGACCCGATCTTGACGACATCAACCAACTCGTGCCACAAGGTTGGCCCGCACTCCAAGAGTTCATCAAGCAATTTGTTGATGCTGGAATTTCAAAGTTTGTGGTTTTGCCCATTGTTGAGCCAAAGTCGGCCAACGAATGGTGCGATCATCTGGCGGTTGCCGCTGAACAATTGCTTCCCTTGCAGAACTAGTTAGGCAAAGGGCGAGATCCAAGCGTGGACATTACGGCCAATTGCCTCAATGTCGTATCCGCCCTCTTGCAGAATCAATGTCGGCAAACCGAGTTGCTTCACCACTTCACCGCAACGACGGTACCCATCAGTTGTCAATGCCAAGTCACTGATCGGGTCATTCCAATAGGTGTCAACACCTAATGACACGATCACCACGGACGGCGCAAACGACGCGATCTGTTCGCAGACTCCAGCAAGACGCGAAACATACTCATCGTCTTCAGCTTCTGGTCCGAACGCCACGTTGATGTTGTAGCCCCGGCCTTTGCCCGTACCAGTTTCATCTTCGTGACCAATGAACCATGGATACGCGCGCTTCGGGTCACCGTGAAGCGAAACAAACTGCACGTCATCGCGTTCGTAGAAAATCTGTTGCGTACCGTTGCCATGGTGATAGTCAACATCTAGAACCGTCACCTTGGTGCCGGTCGTTGTCGCCACATGATGCGCCGCAATGGCTGCATTATTGAAATAGCAAAAACCACCGAACACATTGGCTGCTGCGTGGTGTCCGGGTGGACGACACAATCCATATGCCGAAGGAGCACCAGCAAGAATTTTCTCGGCAGCGGTGAGAGCCACATCGACCGACGCACGCGAAGCAAGGTATGTTCCCTCAACCATGGGCGTCGCAGTTTCGTAACACCAATAACCAAATGCGGCTGCAGCACCTTCGGGTGGTCGCGCCGCGCTCATTCCTTCGCGAAGACCAACATGCAACATTGCTTCTGGAGCAAATTCACGCCGTCCAGTTGCAGCGTGAATTTCTGGCCACGCTTTTTCTAGATAATCAATGAGCCCGAGTGCATGCACTGCTTCAATCGGCGCACGACCATGTTCTTTCAGACCAATGAATGTGAAACGTGCATCAGTTTCAAGTTGTTGGCGAATTGTCTCGGCCCGATCGGGACGTTCGAACGTCGGAATAGGTTGCCCAAGATTGATTTCCATCTTCGGATTTTGATGACGGTGCAGATCGGTCCAAACGACATCCATACGCCAACTCTAAACGCTGTGAGTTACCCCAACCATACTGCCGTATTGCCCGCCAGCAACTTTGACCCGTCACGATTGGTCATCGCACCGCTGACAGATTCCAAAATGACTGAACGATGAGCAACAAGCGCTGCTGGGAGTTCCACAAAATCGTCGGCAGTATTCACAATCACGGCGCATGAGCCACGCGTAAAGGAAAACAGTCCATTAGCGCCGTCACCGACGAACTCGATCTCTTCGCCTTCATCAACCAAGCGTGAACGCAACTGGAGAGCCTGTCGATACAGGTGCAACATCGAGCCTGCGAGTTGTTCTTGAACTTCGACGGACATCTCTCCCCAACCTGCTGGTTGTGGCATCCATGCCTTCGCCGATGGTGAAGTAGAAAATCCGTTGAGGCTGAGTGATTCAGTAGTCCACGGCATTGGCACGCGGCAGCCATCTCGACCCTTCTCACGGCCTTCTGTTCTGGCAAAGATTGGATCTTGGCGCGCTGAATCAGGGATATCTAATACTTCAGGCAACCCAAGTTCTTCACCCATATAGAGGTATGCAGCACCCGGCAAACCAAGAATGAGTAGTGCTGCAGCACGCGCTCGTCGATGACCGAGTTCTAAGTCAACCGGTGCGTCACTGTTCACTAAGTTGCTTCCGGTCCACGACGACATCAGGTGGGCATCTGCACGGCCGTAACGAGTCACAACTCGATGTGCGTCATGGTTATTGAGAGCCCACGTCAATGTTGCGCCTGCGTCATGCAGTGCTTGATATGAACGCGCTGCGGCCTTGTGAAAACTCAGCGCATTCCATGGACTCAACAACAAGTCAAAAGTGAATGACTGATGAAACTGATCAGGCTCAACATAACGCAAGAGCAAATCTGGTTTGCCTGGCGTGTATGCCTCAGAAACTGTCACCAACTCACGACTTGGATGATCCCGTTCGTACTGGTTGATCACTTCGCGCCAGTGACGCCATGCGTCATGCGCCGATGGCCAGAAGACCGTGTACGGGTTGAAAGCCCATGCATCTGTTTCGGCGACGGCGCCCGCAATCGTCGGAGCGTCGGGAAGATCAGGATGCTTTCCAACAACGGTCACCGCATCAACTCTGAAGCCATCGACTCCGCGATCAAACCAGAAACGCAACATACGGTCGAAGTAATCGACAACATCTTCGTTGAGCCAATTGAAATCTGGTTGCCACGGCGTAAAGGTATGCAGGTACCACTGCCCTGGCGTTCCATCAGGTTCGGTAATACGCGACCACGCACCTCCACCAAAAACTGCTTTCCAATTGTTCGGAGGCAATTCACCATTGACACCTTGACCCTCACGAAACCAAAATCGTTCGCGCTCTCTACTTCCACGTCCGGCTGCTACTGCTTCAGTAAACCAAGCATGTTGATCACTGCAGTGATTCGGCACTACGTCCATCAAAATCCGTAAACCAAGTTTGTTCGCCCGCGTCATGAGTTGATCAAAGATCTCGAGATCGCCATAGGCGGGCTCAATATCGAAATAGTCCGACACGTCATAACCGTGATCCATTTGAGGCGACGGATAGCACGGGTTGAGCCAAATGCCATCAACACCGAGCGAAGCTATGTATTCAAGATGATCAAGCAAACCAATGAGGTCACCAGCACCATCGCCATTGCCATCAGCGAATGAACGTACGTACACCTGATAAATAACTGCGTTACGCCACCACGGTTGATTGGCCATCGGATTTACTTTCCAGTATCACGAAATGGAGTATCTAAAAATGGCGGCCAATCTCCGCCACCATGGGCTTCAATTGATGCACCACTCACATACGACGCCATCGACGACGATAAGTACACGCATACGTCACCAATCTCGGCTGGTTCAGCCAAACGTCCGATCGGAATTTGTGCACCGGTGCGACGCACACCTTCTTCGTCTCCGTAATGCAGGTGTGCTAATTCTGTTCGCACCATTCCGACGGTCACTAAATTGACACGCACTTTCGGCAACCACTCTTGACCAGTCGTGCGCGTGTAATTCGCGAGCGCAGCTTTCGCAGCGCCATACGCAGCCACAGTCGGCGCAGGACGTTCAGCCGAGACACTTCCGATGTTCACGATTGAGCCGCCGTTTGGTTGATTTTGCATGTGGCGATTGGCGGCCTGACTGCACCACATCGCCGAGAACAAATTGACCGCCACAATCTTTTGCGCAAAGTTGGCTGAACCAGTCGAAGTATCAGATGGAGGACTTCCTCCGGCATTATTGACCAAGATGTCGATGTGACCAAATCGGTCAACAATTTGATCAATAAGGGCCGTGACTTGATCGGCATCACGAAGGTCAACGGGATAAGCCGCCCAGTCCTTGGGCAAATCATCGGGGATTGAACGAGCGCACACGACGACTTGTGCTCCTGCATCGGCAAATCGTTGCGCAATCCCCCTGCCCACACCCTTAGTGCCACCCGTAATGAGGGCTAGTTGTCCAGAAAAGTCAATTGTGATTGCCACACGACGAACCTTAGTGGGAAGTCCTCGCTCGTTTCTGACGCTTCGTCAGATGGCGAGTACGCTCAACCCGTGGGAATTTCTTCAAATATCAACGACCGCGGCATTGCCGAGGTCATCATGGACTGTCCTCCCGTTAACGCCCTTACGGTGGCTGAATGGTTCGAGGTCGCCGACACCATCACAGCCTTGGGTCGCGACACAAAGGTACGCGTCGTCGTCTTGCGCGCCGAGGGTCGTGGCTTTAACGCCGGAGTTGACATCAAAGAGATGCAGAACACGCAAGGTTTCGATGCGTTAATCGGTGCCAACAAGGGTTGCTACGCCGCCTTCGCTGCCGTCTACGACTGCCCCGTCCCAGTGATCACTGCCGTTGCCGGATTTTGTGTCGGTGGCGGCATCGGACTTGTTGGCAATAGCGACATCATCATCGCCAGCGATGACGCGTTCTTCGGTCTGCCCGAGGTTGACCGCGGAGCACTTGGCGCGGCCACACACTTGGCTCGCCTCGTTCCCCAACACAAGATGCGCGCCATGGTCTACACATCGGCCACCGCAACTGCGGCCGAACTCCATGCCTTTGGCAGCGTTTTGCAAGTCGTGCCGCGTGCCGAACTTCGTGACGCCGCAATGAAGGTCGCAGAAAGCATCGCTGACAAACACCCGACCGTGATTCGTGCCGCCAAAGAAAGTTTGAATGGCATTGACTTGTGGGATGTCAAGCGCAGCTACCGCTTTGAACAAGGTTTTACCTTTGAGCTCAATCTGACCGGTGTCGCTGACGAATTGCGTGATGATTTCGCGGGCACCGACAAAAAGAACAAGAAAGACGGCAACTGAGATGTCTGAGCCACGTAGCAAAATCATCACCGAAGATCAAGCAGTCGCCACACTTCAAAGTGGAATGACTCTCGGTATTGGTGGCTGGGGAAGCCGCCGTAAGCCCATGAGTTTGGTGCGTTCACTTCTTCGTTCAGATATCACCGATCTCACCGTTGTTTCGTATGGCGGCCCCGATGTGGGCTTGTTATGTGCAGCCGGCAAAGTAAAGAAACTGATCTACGCGTTTGTTTCACTTGACTCCATTCCGCTCGAACCTCATTTCCGTCTGGCGCGTCAGAACGCAACGATTCCTGAACCAACCGAATGGGACGAAGGAATGTTGCAGTGGGCATTGTTTGCTGGCTCGTTACGCCTGCCTTTCTTGCCGACACGTGCAGGTCTAGGAAGCGGAGTGATGGATGTCAACCCATCGCTCAAAACGGTGAAGTCGCCGTACGCCGATGGCGAAGAACTGCTTGCTGTTCCGGCTATTCGACTTGACGCTGCATTCGTGCACATGAATCGTTCAGATGCTCGCGGCAATGCCCAGTATCTCGGACCCGATGTGTATTTCGATGATCTTTTCTTGGCAGCGTGCGAACCGGGTCGACGATTTGTGAGCGCAGAAAAAATCATTCCAACCGAAGACCTTTTGAAAGAAGGCACCTTCCACACGCTCAAGATCAATCGCTCAATGGTCGATGGTGTGATTCACGCTCCAAACGGTGCGCACTTCACCACGTGTGAACCCGACTACGGCCGAGACGAGGCATTCCAAAAGGCTTACGTTGAAGCCGCTCGCGACCCCGAGACATGGAAAGCATTTAGCGAACGCTTCTTAGCTGGTGATGAAGCCAACTATCAATCACAAGTTGTTACATGGCGTGAAGAAATCAAAGCAGCCAAGGAGGCCACGAAATGAGCGATTCAGTAGCACTTGCTGATGTCATTGCTGTTGCCTGTGCCGAAGCATGGCGCGGTGACGGAGAAATTTTCGCATCAGGCATGGGAGTCATGCAGATGCTCGGCGCACGCGTTGCTCGGGCCACATTCGAACCTGACTTAATGATCAGCGACGGGGAAGCGTTCTATGTCTCTGGAGACCTACCTATCGGTGGCACCCAAAAGCTTGTTGAAGGATGGATTCCGTTCCGCAGTGTCTTTGACACTCTTGCTGGTGGTCGTCGCCACGTGATGATGGGTGCAAGCCAAATCGATCGCTATGGCAACAGCAATATCGCCAACATCGGCCCATGGGCCAAGCCCAAGTCGCAATTGCTCGGTGTTCGTGGTGGGCCAGGCAACACAGTCAACAACACAACAAGTTTCTTCATTCCAAAACATCAGTCAACAGTTTTCGTACCAAGTGTTGACATGGTGAGTGGTGTTGGCTACGACCGCGCGAAGAAGGTCGGAGGCTTTATTGCCAAGCGCCATGACCTGCGTCGTGTCGTCACCAATCTTGCCGTGCTTGATTTCAATTCTCCTGACAACTCAATGCGGCTCGTCAGCGTGCACCCAGGAGTCAGCGTCGACGATGTTGTTGCAAACACTGGATTTGAATTAGTGATTCCAGCAAATGTTCCAGTGAGTCGTCCACCAACAGCCGAAGAGAGTGCTGCGATCGAAGTTATTGACCCCAAGGGTCTACGTCATCGGGAGATTCCCGCATGAGCGTGACACCACTCCCCCGACTACAAACTTCGCTTTGTGATTTAGTCGGAGTCAAATACCCCATCGTGCAAACAGGGATGGGTTGGGTCGCCGGACCAAAGCTTGTCAGTGCTACTGCTAACGCTGGGGCTCTTGGCATTTTGGCCAGCGCGACCATGGACTTTGATCAATTGAAAACGTCGATCGCCGAAGTGAAAAGCCGCACAACCAAGCCGTTCGGTGTCAACTTGCGCGCTGATTCGGCAGATGTCAAAGATCGCATCAGTTTGATGATTGATGAAGGTATCAAAGTTGCCAGTTTCGCTCAGGCACCAAAACCTGATTTGATTTCTCGTTTGAAGGATGCTGGCGTCGTTGTTATTCCTTCAATCGGAGCAAAACGTCACGCCGAGAAAGTTCTTGAGTGGGGCGTTGACGCGGTACTCGTTCAAGGCGGCGAAGGAGGCGGTCACACCGGTGCTGTCCCCACAACCGTTTTATTGCCGCAAGTAGTTGATGCCGTTGCTGGTCGCGTGCCAGTCATCGCTGCTGGTGGCTTCTTTGATGGTCGTGGTCTTGTCGCCGCACTCGCCTATGGAGCATCCGGCGTTGCCATGGGCACGCGCTTCTTGCTGACGAGCGATTCATCGGTGCCACAAGCCGTCAAGGATTACTACATCTCAAAGGGTGTTCTTGACACGGTTGTGTCTGTTCAAGTTGACGGAGTCCCGCACCGCGTCTTGCGCACCGAACTTGTGGATCAACTCGAAAGCAGTCGCGGAAAATTCTTGGCATTGCCTCGTGCCGGAATTAATGCCCTCAAGTTTCGCAAAATGACTGGCGCCAAACTTAGCGACATGATGCGCGAAGGAATGGCCATGAAGAAGTCAATGGACCTGTCATATTCACAGATGGTCATGGCTGCTAACGCTCCGATGTTGCTCAAGACTTCACTCGTTGATGGCAGGACCGAATCAGGTGTCATGGCAAGTGGACAAGTCGTTGGCATCATTGACGATCTTCCAACTTGCGCTGATCTCATTGATCGCATCATCACCGAAGCCAACGCTGTTTTAGCCGACCTCGCTCGCTAAACATTCACAAGGAAGATTTCTATGGCAGTTACAACACTTCACGGCCCTGATGATGTGCGAAGTCATCTCGGCAAACATCTTGGATACAGCGAGTGGATGGAAATTGATCAAGCCCGCGTGAATCTATTCGCCGAAGCGACCGGAGATCACCAGTGGATCCATGTTGATCCCGAACGCGCTGCTAAGGGCCCATTCGGTGCACCAATCGCCCATGGCTATCTCACCCTGTCAATTTCGAATTTGTTCTTGCCCGAAATTGTTGAGGTGCAAGGATTTTCTGCTGGCGTGAATTACGGGACCGACAAAGTTCGCTTTCCTTCTCCTGTCAAAGTTGGATCACGCATTCGTGGCGGTGCTGAACTCGCCGCGGTTTCTGAAGTGAAAGGTGGATTACAAACCACCATCGTGATCACTATTGAAATCGAAGGATCCACGAAGCCTGCTTGTGTCATTGAGTCAATCAGTCGTTGGCTGACCGACTGAATCTTTAGAACTACTCACTTATCTATTGGGGGAACCATGTCCGTTCTTGATCGTTACAACATGTCTGGAAAAGTTGCGCTGCTCTCGGGTGCTGGACGAGGTATTGGTGCGGCGAGTGCACTTGCCTTAGCTAAAGCCGGCGCCGACATTGCGGTCATGGCCCGTAGCGTTGATCAACTCGAGAACGTTGCTGCCCAAGCGCGAGCGATGGGTCGACGAGCAATCGTTGTGCCCTGCGATGCCAACAACGCTGAAGATGTTTCTGCCGCAGTGCAACGCACCGTTGATGAACTCGGACGTATTGACACAGTGATCAGTGTGGTCGGTGGCTCAATGCCACAGCCATTCATGAACACCAGTGACAAAGACTTGCGAAACGCTTTTGAGAACAATGTCATCAACGGATTACGTCTCGTGCGCGAGTGCGTCCCTCACTTGTTGACTGCTGGCAACGGTGTCGTTGGTGCAAGTTCAATTGTCATGGTGTCAAGCGCAATCGGCCATGTCGTGGGTCGCGGATATGTCGCTTACGGTTCAGCAAAAGCAGCACTAGATCACGCTGTTGAATTGATGGCCGCTGATCTCAATCCCAAGATTCGTGTGAATGCGGTTGCTCCTGGTGCAATCTTGACTGAGGCTCTTGAAATCGTGGCAACCAATCCTGAACTGCGATCCATGATTGAAAACGCAACGCCACTTCGTCGTCTTGGCGACCCCGATGATATCGCCGCGGCAGTTTTGTATTTAGCGTCTCAAGCTTCGAGTTACGTCACTGGACAAATCATCGCGGTTGATGGTGGCGTGACAACAACGAATTTCAATTTCCCCATTGCCGATCTGTGAGTTCTGAGCAAAACACTTCTACCCCGCCTAAGAGGCATGGGTCATTAGGCGCGCTACGCCACCGAGACTTTGCATTTTTTTGGACTGCCGCTGCAATCTCTAATGCCGGTGGCTGGATGCAAGTCGTTGCTGTTCCTGCATTGCTATACGACCTGACCAACAGTTCAACCTGGCTTGGCGTGTCATCAATGGCCGGACTTTTGCCAGCCGTCTTTTTAACTCCGTATGCGGGCGTGTTGTCAGATCGCATGAGTCGCCGCAAAATTCTGATGATCACCCAGACGGTGCAGATGTTCTGCGCCTTCTTTCTGTGGGCCTTGTATCTCGCCGGTTCAATTGGCCCTGGCTTAATTGTTGCGATTGCACTTGTTGGAGGTATTGCCACCGGTTTCCAAACTGCCGCTTGGCAAAGCTTCGTACCACTGCTCGTTCCTCCCGAGGAATTACTTGATGCGGTCAAGTTGAATTCAGTGCAATTCACTTTGGCCCGCGCCATCGGGCCAGGTTTTGCTGGACTTGTTGTCAGCACACTTGGCACGGGCGCCGCAATCTTTATCAATGCCATCACTTTCCTCTTAGTTATTGCTGCACTTGCGTTATCGCGCCCCCGACAAATCATCTCGGCCGCGAGTCAGGGGAAGGTGTCTGACGTCATCAAAGCAGGCGGGTCTTTTGTCTGGCGTCATCGCCCTCTACGACTCGTTGTTTTTCTTGCCTTCATTACTTCTTTGTGCGGGCAGTCGTTGCAACATATTGCGCCAGCGATTGCTGACCGAATTTATGACCGACCATCAACAGACAACGCCGCATTGTTGGTCGCCCTCGGGCTCGGCGCACTCATGTCATCGCTCTTTTCTGTCGTACTTGGCGACCACATGCAACGTTCAACCCGAGTCGTCGTTGCACTGATTCTGTTTTCAATCAGTACAGCGATGATTCCGATGACATCGATCTATTGGGTCGGACTACTTGCATACTTCATTAGTGGTTTGGCGCACCTTCAATCGGCTGTCGCACTCAATACGTTGATTCAAGGTACGGTCCCCGATCACTTACGTGGCCGAACCATGAGTTTCTACGTGCTTGGTATTTTGGCTGGTATTCCACTTGGAGCTTTTGCCTTAGGCCGTTTAGGTGACATCTTCACAATGCGAGTCGCTGTTTTCGCCGATGCTGCAGTTTTATTTGGCGTCGTTGTGCTGCTTGTCTCACGGGGTTGGTTGAACGACCTCAATACGACCAAGATTGAAGATGTGCAGGAGCCATCGCAATGAAATATCC
Organism: Ilumatobacteraceae bacterium; assembly: GCA_044358015.1. GTDB lineage: Bacteria > Actinomycetota > Acidimicrobiia > Acidimicrobiales > Ilumatobacteraceae > Casp-actino8. The sequence continues at coordinate 20,352 of JBIKOO010000004.1, read as the reverse complement.
CGAAGGACTTGACCAGACATTTGATGAGACCAGAGTTCGCTTAGGTAGCGCGGTGCGGCGACTCGGTCACGCGGTGATCGGTCGTGAAGTCGACATTGAGTCGATGGAAGAAGCAATCAAAGCCTTAGATGTGCTCAGCACCAATTTCGAGCAAGGCATTGCTCGTTCGCGAGAGTTTTCACAATTCTCTACAGCCCACGACACCGAAGTTCCGGACAACACCCAACTAACGAGCCATATCACCCGCCCCGGATCTGGCCCCGGAAGCCCTCATGGTCTCGAAATGCAAGTCCACCGCCGCGGCGACCGCGTCGAAGCGACGTTTATCATCGGCTCCTCTTTTGAAGGTGCTCCCGCACGTAGCCACGGAGGAATTGTCGCCCTTGCTTTTGATGATGCCATGGGCTTTATGTTGAACCTCTTGAAGACTGTCGCGTACACCGGCCAACTCACGATCAATTACAAAGCCCCCACGCCGCTCCATGTGCCTTTGGTGATCTATGCCTGGCTCGGCCAACGTGACGGGCGCAAGATTTTCCTTGAGGCCGAGCTCCGCGAAGACCGCCCGGACGCCTCGGTTATTGCCACGGCCAGCGCTCTTTTCATTGCGATCAGCGCCTACTAGCCATTTTCTGACACACTGTTACCAAGAGTGAGCAGAGGGGTCTGCCACGTCTGTCTAGGGGGAATACATGACCGTCACAAATTCAGATCAAGCCACAAGCGAGCGCTTTCCACGTGAGCTCGTTCGTCGTCTACTTGATAACTATCGAGGTAAAACTCTTGATCATGCTCCGGGCTCAATGACTGAGCCAGCAACAGTTTTTACTGATCCAACTCGTTTCCAAAAAGAACTTGATGTGCTGTTTCGTGGAGGTGCTCACATCGTTGGGTGGACCGGCGAACTTCCAAAACCCGGAACTTTTATCACCAAGAATGTCGCCGGTCACCCGGTGCTCGTCACTCGGGCTGATGATGGTGTCTTACGTGCCTTCCGTAATGCGTGCACCCATCGCGGCGCTCAAGTTGCCGATGGTTGCGGTGAAGCACGTCGATTGACCTGTCCGTATCACGCATGGTCTTTTGAACTCAACGGCGATGTTGCGGGTCAACCACAGGCATACGCCTTTAGTGATATCGAAAAGAGCTCGCTCGGACTTCAACCATTGCCCATCGCCGACGTCGCAGGACTGATAGCTGTCGGATTGAGCGATGACGTCGATCCAGCTGCTGCCTTTGCGGATATCGAACCACAACTCCGTTGGTGTGGCTATGAGACTCACGAAGTTGTTTGCCAACACACGTGGACACTCAAAGCCAACTGGAAAATTGCTTTTGATGTGAACCTCGAGTCGTATCACGTTGACTATTTACATCGTGACACTTTGTCAAACTTGGTTTTACACAATCCCATTTACGACAGTTTCGGCAAACATGCCCGTTGGGGGTTCCCGACAACCGGAACCGAAAAAGTGGTCGACCTTTCCGAAGAACATTGGCCACCAACAATGCCAGTCAGCATTATTCACACGTTGTTCCCCAGTGTTGTTTTGCTTGAAACTCCAGTGAGCTGTCAAATGTTCCGCGTCTATCCCGGACGCAACGTCAATGAATGCACCGTTGACCTCACCGAGGCTTCACTGAAGCCCATTGCCAATGAAGAAGATCGTGAAGCTCGTCAACGTGGCGCAGATTTTGCGGCGCTTGTCGTGGGTACCGAAGACTTTCCGGCCGCCGAACAGTGTCAACGTGGAGCAGAAATCGGGCTCACTAACTTTAACTTTGGTAGTAATGAGCCGATGCTGCAGCACTGGCATCGCACCTGGCAGCACGCTCTCGACAACGCATAACTTCTACGAAAGTAACTTCATGAATACACCAAATGTCATTTCAATTATGCAGGCGCTCGCCGACAAGGCAGCCGAAAATCCGAATCGCACCGCAATTACTTGCGGTGATGAATCAGTGAATCGTGCAGAACTCGAATCGCGTACGAACCGCCTTGCACGTGCGTACGCCGAACGTGGTGTTTCATTTGGCAGTTTTGTCACGGTTGCATTACCTAACTCAGTTGAGTTTTACGAAGCATGCATTGCTGCATGGAAGCTTGGTGCGATTCCACAACCGGTCAGTTACCGTTTGCCAAACCGCGAGCGCGAAGCCATCGTTGAACTTGCCGATTCAGCGCTTGTCGTTGGTGCCGAGCAATCGGCCCATCCTGGCCGTGTCACATTGCCTGCGCATTTTGATGCCTCGGCTTACGATGATTCACCTTTACCTGATGTGACTTCGCCCGCCATGAAGGCACCGACGTCTGGTGGTTCAACCGGACGACCCAAATTGATCGTTGCTGGCGATCCTGGCATCGTCAGCGTGGGTGCACCAGGCATGGGTCAGCGCGTTGACGGAGTCGTGTGCATTCCAGGACCGCTGTACCACAATGCTCCCTTCTCGTTTGGTGCTGGTTCGCTTTTCCACGGCAACCATTTAGTTCTCTTGCCTCAATTTGATGCCGAAGCAACGTTGGCTGCGGTCGACAAGCACAGTGCCGATTGGATTTTGTTTGTACCAACCATGATGTCGCGTATCTCGCGTTTGCCCGAAGATGTGAAGAACAAGTACGACCTCTCGTCGCTTTCAACTGTTTGGCATATGGCAGCGCCCTGCCCGCCATGGTTGAAAGAAGAATGGTGCAATTGGCTCGGCGGCGAAAAGATCATGGAGCTCTACGCCGGAACCGAAGCACAGGCTGTCACCATTATCCGTGGCGATGAGTGGTTAGCTCACCGCGGTTCAGTTGGCCGTTGCGTCACTGGCGAAATGAAAGTTCTCGACTCAGAGACTTACGAAGAACTTCCTCGCGGAACGATTGGCGAAATCTTCATGCGCAATACCCGAGTGACGTACAAGTACCTTGGAGCCGAGGCCCGCAAATCACCAGACGGCTGGGAAAGCCTCGGAGACATTGGCAAGATTGACGAAGAGGGCTACATCTATCTCACCGATCGTCGTGGCGACATGATCTTGTCAGGTGGAGCCAACATCTATCCCGCAGAAGTTGAGGTCGCCTTGAGCGAACATCCCGATGTGGTGTCGTCGGCTGTCATTGGTTTGCCTGATGAAGACTTAGGCAACCGCATTCATGCGCTCGTGCAGGTGTCAAAGCCCATCAATGAAGATGAGTTGCGCTCGTTCTTGAGCGAACGTCTCGTTCGTTACAAGGTGCCACGCACATTCGAATTCACGAGCGATGCAGTTCGCGATGATGCTGGCAAAGTACGCCGCTCAGCATTACGCGACGAACGCTCGTAGAAATTCAGCTGAACTTAACGGGCAACGACTGAATCCCGCGCACGAACGATGCGTGGCTGTACACCGGCTTGTAATTTGAGTCGGCGAATTCAATTGTGTTCGTGCGCTTAAACAACTCGGTGTAGATCGAGCGCAATTCAAGTCGGGCCAAGCTTGCACCCAAGCACAAGTGCGGCCCCCATCCAAAAGCAATATGCGGGTTCGGGCTGCGCGTCACATCAAATGCATGTGGTTCAACAAACATGTCTTCATCGCGATTGGCCGCGGTGTAGTTCATGATGACTTGTGAACCTTGCGGAATCTTGACACCACGAATCTCAACATCTTCAGTCGTGACACGCACCATGTTGATGATCGGCGTGACCCAACGCAAACACTCTTCAATCGCCCGCTCAAGATCTTCAGGAGACCGTCGGGCTATTGCCATCTGTTCGGGGTTGCGAATCATCGCCTCTAGTCCACCCGTGATGACATTACGAGTTGTCTCATTGCCACCAACTAAGAGAAGCAGCGCATTACCGACGACGTGCTCGTCATCCATTCCACTGCCGTCTTCTGCAGCGACGACAAGTTTGCTCACTAAGTCATCACCTGGATTCTTTTTGCGATCTTCAATGACTTCAGAGATGTAGGCGTAGTACTCAAAAGCTGCATTAACGACATCATCAGTGACGTACTTGGGGTCATCGGCACCATTGATCATGGCGTCGCTCCAGTGTTGCAACTTGTCATAGTCACTTTCGGGTGCACCGAGCATTTCTCCAATCAGCGTCATCGGCAACGGCCGCGCAATATCGGCCACGATGTCACAGGTCCCACGAGCGACAGCGGCATCGACTAAGCGACGAGCTACTTCTTCAACATGAGTCTGGTAGGCCGCCATCTGACGCGGCGTAAAGCCTCGAGCCACAACCCGACGCTGATCGGCGTGGCTTGGGTCGTCGCTGTCAATCATCGACGGCTGCACAACGCCATTGGGTCGCGAGCCAATAATGCCACTGGCGAAAATCTGTGCTTGCCGTTCGGCCAAGCGAATGTCTTCAATTTTAGTTAATGCCCAGATGCCATTGACATCTTGATACACCGGCTCATTTCGCCGAATCCACTCAAGAGTTGGAAAGGGATCGTTTTGGTACATGTCGCGGTCGAGAATGTTTACCTTCACGTATTGCACCTTAGCCATAAAGATGCGGGCGATTAAAGGGCACGTCACAGTTGAAAGGCGCAACTTTTGCTGCCAGAGCAGCCAAAATGGACACGTGAATCGTTTGACATCTCTCTCCCTCGCCACTGCTCTTGTTTTTGTGACCGTTGGTTGCTCAAATCGTGGCGGAGAAACCACCCCACTTGAAACCTCGCCGACCGCCTCAACTGAGGTGTCGAGCGAAACCACCGAACCGACTTCGTCGCCCGCTGTTATGTTCGGTGATCTTGAATCACCATGTGGTCCAGCTCTTGAAGGCATCAGCACAACGATTGATCAAGCCGAAAATGCTGGCTCAACCGATGTCATCAACATTGCATCGGCATCCGACAAAGGCAACGCGTTCTTGCCAGGATTAAACGGCGAGCTTTACGATGCGGCCATTGCATTTGAAGGTTGGTGCAACGAACAGGGTGGTATCGCTGGCATGCCCATCAATGTGATTGATGCTGACGCCAAACTTTTTGAAGTGCCCGTCCAAATGGAAAATGTGTGTGCTCAAGCTTTTGCCATGGTTGGTGGCGGTTGGGCCATGGATGACCAAGAATTTCCACGCTTCCACGAATGTGGAATGATCGACATCGCTGGATTTGTGGTGACCGCTGGAAAGTCGCAAGCCGACAACACCTTCTCACCACTCCCCAACCCCTCAAACAAGAAAGACCAGGGTTGGTTTAAGTGGGCCGCGGCCGCCCATCCCGAAGCCATGCAACATTTCGCAACTGTTTATAGCGACATCTTGACGGCGCAAGTTGTCGAACAGCAATACCTCGAAGGTGCCGAGATCGTTGGCGGCGTCACCGTCGTCGATCGAATTACTTATAGTTCAGTCGGTGAAACCTCGTGGCTTCCTATTGCGCAGCGTTTGAAATCCAATGGTGTGCGCGCCATCAGTTTGGTAGGAGTACCCGAGGTGCTGCCACAACTCACTAAAGCTCTGCAAGAACTTGATTATCAACTTGATCTGATTATGGTTGATGCTGGCTTCTACGCCGATGTACTCATCAATAATGGTGGAGACAGCGTTGAAGGCGTTGTCGTACGAACGAGCTACACCCTCTTTGAAGAAGCCGATCGCGTCCCAGCAGTTGGTGACTACCTCGACATGATTTCTACCTATAACTCTGATGGAAAAGTTTCAGGACTAGGCATGCAATCAATGTCGGCACTCTTACTCTTTGCTAGCTCGGCGAAACAATGCGCCGCCAACAATGCGGGCTTCATTACTCGCTCTTGCATTGTTGAAGAGACCAGCAAGGTCACTGAGTGGAGCGGAGGAGGCTTGCACGCCGTCGCCAGTCCGGGCAACAACGAGCCCAGTGCGTGCTACCAAATGATCACGATCAAAGATGGCCAATTCACTCGTCTTTATCCGCCACTCAATCCAACTGACGCCGATCGAGCATTGATTTCAACGGCCACGATTACCGATGAAGGTTGGGCGTGTGACGAATCAACTTTGGTTGAACTCACTGGTGATTATGGCGATATCAGTATTGGCAAAATCGCCAAGTAAATCAGATCTTTTCGACCTGAACCTGCGTGTCGTAATAGGCAACGCCACCGCCGTAGTTGGCAAGTTGATCATTGGTCAATGCGTTCACTGACTTTGTGTCCTTAGTACGCGAGCCAACCCAGCCGAATGGCACGACCACGACACCGCTGCGAACGCGTCCGCCGTCGGCAGATATACGGGCAATGACATCAAGCGAACCACGATCGTTAAAGACACGAACACGTTCGCCGTGAGAGATGCCCCGCTTTTCAGCGTCGTGAGGATGAATCTCACAAAACATTTCACCTTCAGCTTCGGCGTGGTGGCCAAGATGCGAATACGAAGAATTCAAAAAGCGCACATGCGTTTTGGGCGACATCAAGTTCAACGGATATTGCGAGTTTTCATCAATTGCCATTTCGGTTCCGACGGCGTACGTCGGCAGAGCTGGTAGCCCAACTGCAGGTAGCCCATGATTGATCAGCATTGCTTTACCCGTAACAGTTGAGTATCCACCCTCGGCGTAAGGCTGGAGATTTTCGGGCAAAGACAATCGCACAAACCCATCGTTACGCAACTTTTCGATTTCTAGATCATGCAATGCACTCAAGATAAGTGACTCGTCGTCTTCAAATAGTTCTGGTTCGGTGAATCCACATGCTTGAGATAGTCGCCGCCACAATTCGGTATTCGCGACACTCTCACCTAATGGCTCAATGGCTTTGTGATTCCAACCGAGATATAGATGTCCCCACGAAGGGACAACATCTATTTGTTCAATTTGAGTGCATGCCGGAAAAACCACGTCTGCGTACTGCGCGGTATCGGTCATGAACTGTTCAGAAACCACAGTGAACAGATCTTCGCGCTCTAGTCCCCGACGAATCAACTCAGTATTCGGTGCAGTCACTAACGGATTTCCGTTGTATACAAACAACATTTTCACTGGTGGAGCAAGGGTCGCGTCATTCAGAACTCGACCAAGATGATTCATGCTTAATGGACGGCGTTCTTTGCCATTGCTCAGCGAAGGAACATCAAAAACCGAATCATCAACGTTGGTTTCGGCGTACGAACCAACACTGCGCGAGAAGCCCCCACCTTTGTGTTTCCACGCGCCAACCAACATCGGCAAACATGTGAGCGTGCGGAAGAACATCGCTCCGTGCTCACGATGTTCGGCACCGATGAGGGTGCGGATAAAGACTGGTTTGACTGTGCCGTAGTCGCTCGCCAACGACTCAATCTCTTCTGCCGAGATTCCACACACTTGAGCGGCACGTTCGGCCGTCCAATCAGCAACTTGAGCTTTCAGCTCAGCAAATCCATCAGTGTGCTTTTCAATGTAATCGTGATCAAGCAAATCGTCACGAATGAGAATGTGCATCATGGCCAACATCATCGCCACATCGGTTCCGGGCAGAGGCTGAATAAATACATCGGCGGCTTCAGCAGTGATGGTTTTCAATGGGTCAATCACGACGATCTTGGCACCATTGGCTCGCGCCTTTTCAATAAACGGCCAGAGGTGTCGATTGACGAGTCGTGTATTTGTGCTCCAGAGCAGAATCAACTTCGAGTGTTCAATGTCCATCGGATCATTGGCCAAGGGCGATCCGAGAGTGAGAGTTGAACCAACCATTGCAGTTGCCCCGCACATTGAATCAACCTGGCGCGATGCACCAACTTTGGCAAAGAATCGACGGTCAAGCGAATTCATTTGAATGAGACCTTGCGTGCCCGCCGACCCCCAAGGCAAAACAGCTTCGCCACCGAATTCGGCGGAAACCTCATGAACCTGAGAAGCCACCAACTTCAGGGCTTCGTCCCATGTCGCTTGACGGAATTCGCCTGAGCCCTTTGACCCAGTTCGGATGAGCGGGTACAAAATACGTTCTGGGCTGTACACGCGATCTAGATAGCGGTTGACCTTCGGGCAAAGTTCGCCCAGCGAATACGGGTGATTTGGGTTGCCACGCATTTTGACGGCCACGCCGCCTTCAACCGTGACTTCCCAGCCGCAGGTGTCTGGACAGTCGTGGTGACAAGTACCAAGAACTTTGCTGGAACCTTCACGGGTCGATGAACTCATATAACCATTCTGCCAGCAAGTGACTCGGCCGTCACGAAGGTTTATGATCGTCTGAGCAATCCATGAGTCCCAGGGGGAAAATATGTCAAACGAAGCACTTGATCGCGCCTTAATCACCGACTTGTTGTCGCGTTACACCTGGGCCCTTGTTGACCGTAATTGGGATGCTTGGCAGAAGGTCTTCACAACCGACGCCCATGTTGACTATTCAACAGCTGGTGGGCCTGTTGGTTCGCCCGCTGTGGCCGCCGAAACATTCAGCGGCATGATGGCGATGTTCGATGTATCACTCTCAGCCGGCGGCAACGTCGCTATCACCTTCGAAAACGATGACACCGCCAAAGTTCGATCGATTTACACCATGACGATGCGTATTCCTGGTGATCAGCCGACCTACATGCAGGCCAGTGGCTGGTACAACGACACCATTGTGCGCACTGCAAATGGTTGGCTCATCAGCAATCGTTTTGAACAGCTCGCCTACGTCAAGCCCGCCTGATCATGCCGTTACCTTCAAAACGCAATCCCGAAGAACTTGCCCGCACGCTCGAAGCGTGGTTCAGCAAACAGTTTGGTCATGCCTGCACGATCACCGATGTCGGAATTCCAGAGGGCACTGGCATGAGCAGCGAGACATTGCTTTTCACGTTGCATCACAATGGTCTCGTTGAACCAGTCGTTACTCGACTGAATCCCGACATGAACGATTGGCCAGTTTTCCCGATTTACGACATGGTGGCTCAAGCCAGAGCCATGCAACTCGTGGGCAACAACAGCGACTTGCCAGTACCCAATGTTCGCTTCCTCGAAACTGACACATCAATTTTGGGTTCGCCGTTCTTGGTGATGGATCGGGTCAACGGTCGCGCGCTGCCCGATATGCCTCCGTATGTATTCGGTGGCAGCTACATGGATGCGATGTCAGTTGAAGAACGTCGCGAACTTGGTCGTCAGGTGGCCCGGGTTCAGGCCCGTATTCATGCCATTGATTTATCGGCGGTTACCGACGACATCTCGTTCTTGCCTTCGCGCGATGGTGATGCAATTGATCGACTACTGGCGGAACAACGCGCGTATTACGACTGGGCTCGTGGAGATTTACGTTTGCCAGTGATTGAACAAGCACTCGCTTGGCTCGCCGCACGCAAACCCACCAATCCCGGACCCACGGTGATCAACTGGGGCGATGCGCGACCTGGCAATGTCTTGTTTGATGGTCTCACTCCCACCGCGGTCCTCGACTGGGAAATGGTCAATGTTGGCCCGGCCGGCATTGACGTGGGCTGGCTCATTTTCATGCATCAGTTCTTCCAGTCTTTGGCTGATGTTTTTGAGATGCCAGGCTTCCCCGAGTTCTGCCAGACCGACGACATTATTGAGGCATATGAAGGTGCTGGCGGACGGCACATTGAAGATCTCAATTGGTACATCATCTACGCAAGTTTGCGTTTTGCGGCAGTAGCAATTCGTACATCACTTCGTGGCGTTGCATACGGCGAACGTGAAATGCCCGATGATCCCGAAGACCTCATCATGCACAAAGCGATGTTGTACAGCCAAATTTCATCGTGATTCTGGTGCAGATTTGTTACGCAAAACGCAACAAATCTGCACCAGAATCACAGTTCAACGAGAAGTTCGGGGCGCATCGTCGCGATTTGACGACGAATTCCTTCGCGCCAATCAACTGACGAACGGAAACCAGCATCATGCAGTTTCTGCAAGTCGGGAACAATCGAAGCAATTGTCGCGGTCGTCGGATTGAAAGTGGGAACGATGCCAGTCAATCGACCCATCTCTTCGCACCAATCTTCGATTGACACCAACTGATCGCCACCCCAGTTGACAATTTCCGCCCCAGTGTTTGCGTACGAAAGCAAGTAGGGAATGCTGCGGTTGATGTCATCGGCATGGATTGGCGTGTACGTCGTTGGTTGATCTACGTGCACAGGTACTGGAATATTGCGTTCCATCATCATGAGATGAAACGACATCCAGCCATAAGCATCGCCATATGGAACGTTTAGTCGAGCGATAACTGTCGGCACACCCAATCGATTTGCTGTGTGCTTCACCAAAACTTCACCAGCGATCTTTGAAATGCTGTACGTCGGCATTCCGGGCATCGGACGATGGCTGTCGCCTAAAAGATCGGTCTCTTTACGAGCTTCGCCATGCTTCGGTTCGTATACCGCAGTTGACGAACAATGAAAGAACGACAAACTGTCACTTTGATTCGCAGCCACTTCAAGCAAGTCCGCACTTCCATGAGCATTTGACGCAAATGCTTCGTCAAAGTTGCTGCTCTTTGCCACCGCAAAATGCAAGACCAGATCAAGATCACTTGGCACTTCGTCGAGCATGCCCTTTTCTAAATCAATGCTGACCGTCTGCACACCTTTTTCGTGCCACGGTTGACGTTGGGCCGGATCTTTGAAACGAGCCGCGCCATACACCGTGTTGCCCTGATTCGCGAGTGATTCAGCGAGCGGACCAGCAACCCAACCAGTAACTCCGGTGACCAAAATCTTTTTGCCCGTGATTGGTTGCACGTCAATCACCACAATTCGTCGGTGTAAGTGTCGGTGCCGAACACAGTGTTCTTGAAAGGACTCGTCCACAAATGCTTGGCGAGGCCGCTTGATTCAAGATCGGCACCAAACTTTGCGTAACCGTCTTTCCATTCGGCCGCGGGATCGTGATCAACAAAATGGATCTGCATGAAACGTTGATCGGCCTTCGGAACTCGGGGCACGTCCGGCGGTGCATCGTCAAGCAATGGCAACAACGTTGAGTAGTTGAAGACATCTGGTCCCCACGATGACGCAAATGCTCGAGGTGCCCAATTGTTTTGCATCCACTCGCTCATCTGCGCGTGAGTTACGCCTTCGTTCAACTCGCCGACATTGACAATGATTCCGGGGTAACCACGATCAAGTGCTAGTTCAATGTTGGTCGTGGTTTCGGTGCGGGTCATTGACCACTGGTTGTCGTACAACTGCGTGTGAATGTGAGTGCGCTCGGCAAACATGCGACCAGTGGCATGCAGATTCTTTACAGTGTCGACACTCCAACGATTCCAGTCATCGTGATGACCTTTGAGTACCCAGTAAATGGCGAGGTACGAACCCGACATCGGGTCTGGTGTCATGGGTGAATCAACGGGATAGCGCAATGCCTTGAGGTCGCGAGTTGAAACGAAACGATCGCCCGCAAATGAGTAAGCGCCTACGAGCACGCCACCGTAGAAGTGATCTCGCTCATACCAACGGTTGTATTCAACTTCGTGGCCCTTATTGGGCTCGACCATCGTGAACAATAAGGTGCCCAGTTCGATTGGGTACTTTTTCATAACTCCCCTTTCAAAACGCCCGAGGCGCATTGCCTGATCAAACTGTAGATGTTTCTGAACCAGAGTCAGAAACTTGACTCACGTACAATTGATGTCAGCCGCGATTTGACCTGAGGCCACTCGGCCGATACAACCGAATAGACCGCCGTATTGCGCAACTTTCCTTTTTCAGACACGACCCAACTTGGGCGATCTGAACGCAATACCCCTTCAAAAACACCGCCGATTCTTTCAATGGCTCGACGGCTTTGCTCGTTGCGTTCGTCTGTGCAAATGGCGACTCGTTGAACTCGCCAAGTATCAAATGCATACGTCATCAACATCAATTTGGCTTCGGTATTTATAGATGTTCGTTGCGCTGATTTCGCAAGCCAAGTTCCACCGATTTCAACTCCATCAGGAACCAACACGCCATTCACTGTGCGGCCCAACGGGAAGGAGATGTTCATGAACCGTGTGCAGCCAACCACTTTGTCCAATAAGCCGTCCGCATCAACGCGCCATTGAACAAATGGAACGTCTCGGGCTGCTGTATGACTACCCAGCAGATTCCGAACATAGTTCGACATTTCTTCTATGCCGTCTGGAACAGCCGTAAAGCCAAACGTTGAACGATCTTGTGAGGCAGCCTCAACAAGGGCGGGCACGTGTTCAATGGTCAACGGCTCCAACGCCATTGATTTCCCGATCAGAGTCGGAACAAGCAACATGCTGATGTAGGTTACGCGGTCAGTTATTGATAACGAGATTTGGTTCTTCGGTGAGAATCCACTGAATGTTTGAAGAGTCCATGAACTTTTCAATGTCTTCCATGACTAGTGGAAAATCAGGCTCTCCCATGTGGGCATTGAACTGTTCGGCTGAATCAAAAATCTGAATCGTGACGCCATCAAAAGCTGGTTCGTGACGACTGCCCTCGGCCGGCCATACCGCCGGGTGCTGTTCGTAACGGCGAACATACTTAGCGGCCGAACAATTCTTGATTAAGGGCCCGTGGGTGTTGAACCAGTAGTCAAGAAACTCTTGATGGGTTGTTCCGGGCTTGCGCTTGAGAAGAGTGACGAGTCGAATCATGGTCGTGCCTTTCGTGTTATTGAATTTCTATTACAAACCTAAGAATGATCCACCATCGCAGATGATGGTTTGGCCAGTTACAAATGACGAATCATCACTTGCCAAGAAAAGTGCCACCGAACCGATGTCGTCCGTGATATCTCCAACTCGACCAAGCGGAGTGCGGGCTTCGATCGCCTGCTGCAACGCAGGGTTGCGGTCAAAAGCCGTCAGTAAAGCGGGGCTACCGGCAACAGGACCAAGGCAATTCACCGTGATACCAAATTCACCCCATTCACGCGCGAGGCTTTTCGCAATCGCCCGTTGGGCTGCTTTAGCCGGAGAGTACAGCGGGATATTTGCACTGCCCTCAACTCCCGATGGTGAGGTAATCAGAATCAGGCGGCCACCGCCCTCGCCCTTCGGGCGAGCCGACGATACCACTAGATGCGGCATTGCAGCGCGAGCGCAGAAAAGGCTTGCCCATACTCCGGTGCGAGACATCGAGGTCCAATGCTTTTCGATTTGCGCCTTTTCTAACTTGTGCGGAATTCCACCCATAAACGCGTTGTGCACCATGATGTCGAGTCGACCAAATTGCTGAACAGAACTGGCCACGCAGGCGTCAACCGATTCAGAAACCGAAACATCAGTGACGATACAAACCGCCCGTCCGCCTGCCGAACGAATTGACTCAACCACTGGCTCGCCAGTCTCGGCACGCCGAGCAGCGATGACAACAGTCGCCCCTTCTTGCGCAAGGCGACGAGCAATACCCTCGCCTACTCCTTGTCCTGCGCCAGTCACGATGGCCACACGATTTTCTAATCGTCGACTATTCACATCCACAGCCCTCCATCACACACGATGGTTTGGCCAGTGACATCTTGGGATGCTTCACTGCACAGCCAAGTAACGACTCCGACAGGACTCACTTCGTTGCTCAATGAACGCGGGGCAATAGCTACAGGGCCAGAAATACTTGGATCGATTGCGAACCAATGGGGTTCAACAGCAACTGCATTCACGGTGATACCACTTGCTCCCCATTGACGTGCTGCTGACTTCACCAGAATCCGCGCCGACTCAGCCAATGCGGCTTGTGGGGCGTAACACGCGCCGCCAGACATTCCTGTTGTGGGCACAACGACAACGATCCGCTCGCAGTTCGTTGAATGAGCCTCTTGCAAAGCACCAATGACTCGTTGCATCGGCTGTTCAAATATCTCGTCAATCTGTGCGTCGGTCAATTGGGCGATACTTGAAATCGATTGATCACCATCAACGGCAACCACGATGACCGCACTGCGCGTATCAGAATGCACGCCATCTCGCAGTAATTCGGCCAGTTTGCCTCGACCTAACACATTGACACTCATGCGATTCCTGTTCCGATGTTCAGGTGCGCAGACACGTCACCATGAGCGTCAACCAACATGATGCGCTGAGTGAATTTCCACTCGCCAGTTTCGATCTTGGTGAATTGATCGTGATAACGCCCCGATGCCACAACCTGTAACGGTAACTGATCGGGCACATTTTGCAGAACTGTAAATTGCGAACGAGTATGAGCACTGTTTGCCGATTGCGCCTCGACAATTGTGTTTGTCACCACATGCTTGGTGCGCGGGATTCCTTCGTAAGTTTTGACGAAGTGTTTCATGATGGGTCCAACTTGCTTCCCAGCAACCGATGGCTGATCCGGACCAGCCATAAAGACCTCTGCGCTGCTGAACAACTCCGATACGCCCTTAAAGTCACCCGCGTCAATTCGTTCGGCATAGGTAAACAACAAATTGAGGATTGCCCTTTCATCGGCGTAATTCAGCATGTTGACACCGTAGACCAACTACGGTGAAGGTGTGGCTGACAACATTGAAGACCCCACCCCTACTGGCAACGTTTGGCCGATGGCTGGCGAACAAACTGACGAACTCGTACGAGCGGCTTTCCCGCTTCGGCTCGGACTGGCCGAGGGCAAAGTTGCTCTCGTGACTGGTGCTGGACGCGGCATTGGCGAGGCAACCGCGAGACTCTTTGCCGTCGAGGGTGCTGCTGTCGTGGTTTGTGATATCGACGGAGATGCCGCTCATGCAGTCGTTCGCTCGATTCAAGAACGTGGCGGCGAAGCCTTCGCAGTGGCTGCCGACCTGACTAAAGAAGATGATGTCGCTGCAGTCATTAACTCAGCAATCGACAATTACGGTCGCCTTGACTGCGCCGTCAACAACGCTGGCGTGAGTGGACGATTCGGCTCGTTTATTGATCTGCCGTTGCATGAATGGCAGCACATGATCAATGCCAATCTCACCAGCGTCTTTTTGTGTCTCAAGTACGAACTCGGTGTGATGGCCGCTCAAGGTTTTGGAGCAATCGTCAATGTGTCATCAGGAGCTGGCGTTGTTGCTGCACCAGGATTGCCGCACTACACGGCAGCCAAGCATGGAGTACTCGGTCTCACAAAGTGCGCGGCGCAAGAATTTGCGGCCAAAGGCGTACGCGTTAACGCGATTCTTCCCGGCACAACACGTACTCCCATGATTGAAGGATTCATCAATGGTGATCCAAAGATTGAAAAAATGGTGAGTCGCGGAATCGGTCGCGGGTACTTGGGCGAGCCATCCGAAATCGCTGAATCAGCAGTATGGCTCTGCAGTGATCGCGCCAGTTTCGTGTGTGGTGAATCGCTGTTAGTCGACGGCGCCACCGTCTGTCGCTAAATCTTCGCTACTTCCACGACGACAGAATTTCATCAACGCTGTGTTGACCAGAGTGACACGGCACACCCGCTTTTGCCTCTGTACGTGAAAAACGCGGCGCGGCCTGTGCTTGCACAACACCATTGATCGTTACGACGGTTCCACGCGCTGCTGTGTGGGGATGCGTCGCGACTTCACTCGGTGAAAGCACCGGAGCAAAACACGCATCTGATTGATCAAAAACCGCTTCCCACTCGGCCCGACTTTTTGTCATGAAGATCTCAGCCATGCGTTGTTTGGCTGCCGCCCACACTTGACGATTGTTCTGCTCGGCTGATTGCAACAAGGCGTCATCAGTTGCTCCAAGACGCTGCACGAGTTCGGCATAGAACTGTGGCTCAATGGCCCCGACTGAAACCCACTTGTGATCGGCCGTCTCATAGACATTGTAAAAGTGGGCCCCACCATCAAGATGATTAGTACCGCGTTCACCCCAAAAACCGTTCGTGAATGCTGAGAAAAATGGGCCAAGAATCATTGCCGCACCATCAACCATCGCGGTGTCAATGACTTGCCCGCGCCCGCTACTGAAACGTTCAACCACTGCACAGGCAACACCCATTGCCAACACCAAACCGCCGCCCGCGAAGTCACCAAGCAAGTTGATGGGCGGAGTTGGCGGCTGACCTTCATAACCGATGAGATGCAGCGCACCCGATAACGAGATGTAATCGATGTCATGCCCGGCGGTGTGGGCCAATGGGCCATCTTGACCCCAGCCAGTCATCCGTCCGTAAATCATGCGGGAGTTGCGTTCACACATGACGTCAGGTCCGATACCCAAACGTTCGCACACGCCGGGACGAAATGGATCAATGAACGCATCGGCTCGATCGGTGAGATCAAGCAGAGTTGCAATATCTGTTGGGCTCTTCAAATCAAGAGCGATACTGCGCTTTCCACGCATCAGCGGATTCGTTGCAAGACGATCACGATTGACCCGCGCCGCAACCTCGGGCCGCTCAACCGCAATGACATCAGCACCAAGATCGGCCAACACCATTGCCCCATACGGGCCAGGTCCTTGGCCAACGAGTTCAATCACACGAATACCTTGCAGCGGACCAGTCATTTCAATCAGCCTTCAATTCCTGCGTCGATCATTGCCTGCTGTTTCGCCCAGCGATAATCGCTCTTACCCGCTGGCGAACGCACCATATGGTCAACCAAAGTAAGTTGGCGCGGAACCTTGTAACCAGCGACATGAGCGCGGCAATGTTCTTGCACGCTTTCTAACGTTGGAGTTGTTCCGGGACGTGCTTGCACAACGGCTGCAACGCGTTCACCCCAACGGTCGTCTGGGATTCCGACAACAACCGCGTCAAACACTTCGGGGTGGGCCTTCAAAGCATTCTCAACTTCTTCAGGGAAGATCTTTTCGCCACCACTATTGATGCACACCGAACCGCGACCAATCAATGTGATCGTTCCATCTTCTTCAAGACGAGCGAAATCGCCAGGGATCGCGTAACGCCTTCCATCAGGTGCAGTCACAAATGTTGCCGCGGTTTTCTCGGGGTCTTTGTGATAACGCAACGGAATGTTTCCAGCACGCGCCAGTCGACCCATCTCGCCCGGTTTCACTGGCAATAAATCATCACCAAGCACCACCGAGTCTCGACCCGCTTTAATTGTCGGGCCGCCCTTTGATTGCATACCTTTGCCAACCATCGTGATGCCATTGGCGCCGCCTTCGCTTGAACCAACCGCATCGGTAATCACAACATTCGGGAAAAGATCAATGAATTGTTCTTTGCATGATTGCGAAAAGAGAACAGCGCTTGAACTGACTGCAAATAGTGACGAGAGTTCGTGTTTGTCAGCGTTCGCGGCGACATAGTCGAGCAATGGTCGAGCCATTGCATCTCCGGTGATCATGATCAAGTTGGCTTTTTCGTTTTCGACAGTGCTCCACACGTCGGCGGGATCAAACTTTCCACGCAAAACCACTTTGTTGCCAACAAAACTCTGAGCCATCACGCTCCATTGAGATGCGCCGTGCATCAAAGGAGGCAATGGATACGACACCAACGGGAAACCAGTGCGTCCTTTTTCAACAAAACCTTCTGGAGACGAAACTTTCTCACCGCTCATGATGTCGATTCCGCCACCGAGAGCCATCACCACATCGCCATGACGCCACACCACGCCCTTGGGCATTCCGGTGGTGCCGCCAGTAAACAAAAGGTAGATGTCATCGTCCGAACGTGGCGCGAAATCACGAGCATCGCTATTGCTTGCCAACGTCTTTTCGTATTCGTCGCCAATCACCAGCATGGGTAGTTGAGGAGCGACCGATCGAGCACGATCGACATACTCGGTTTCAACGATGAGGTAGGTCAGATCGGCATTGTCAAAAAGATACGCAAGTTCATCTTCGACATAGCGATAGTTGATGTTGACCCATACTGCACGAATCTTGAAGATCGCCCACAGTGCCTCAACCCACTCGACGCGATTCAGTGCGTAGATACCTACGTGATCACCCGGCTTAATTCCTTGTGACTGCAAATGATGTGCCAACTGATTCGCGCGGCGATCCATCTCGGCGAAAGTGCGGCGGGTACGTTCGTCCACGATGTAATCACGGTCGGGCCATTCGTCTGCGGCTGCTTCGAAGAGGTCGGCGAGGTTATAAGTCGTTGCTGGCATATGTTTGTGCTATCACATCGCTGTCGATGAAGCCGAACTACCGCGTCGCGTAGTAGAAGATAAGGGAGCAATTTGCCGTCTACTAAGGAGAAATCATGTCTGGCACCGAGCATCTCTTAACCGAAGTGGTGGGACACACACTGGTGGTCACCATGAACCGACCCGAAGCAAAGAATGCTCTGAGCCCCGCGATGATCGTGGGCTTGGCCGACGCGTGGGTTCGGCTCAATGAGGACGACGACATTCGCTGCGCGATTTTGACCGGGTCAGGTGGATCATTCTGCACTGGTATGGATCTCAAGGCTCGCGCCAATGACGATGCAGGTCCGAACCCGTACCAAGAGCGTTGGGCGGCCGACCCCGACCTTCATTGGAAGGCACTTCTGCGTCACTACCGCTTACGCAAACCGCTCATCGCTGCGGTTGAAGGATTCGCTGTTGCCGGCGGTACCGAAATTTTGCAAGCGACTCACTTGCGAGTGGCCGGCGAAAGCGCAACGTTCGGAGTATTCGAGGCCAAGCGTGGTCTGTTTCCGGTGGGCGGAAGTACGGTTCGGCTGCAACGTCAGATTGGGTATACCAATGCGCTTGAAATGTTGCTGACAGCGCGGGGATACACCGCTGCTGAGGCCAAGGAAATCGGTCTGATCGGACATGTCGTGCCCGATGGTCAGGCTTTGACGAAGTCGCTGGAATTAGCCGAGATGATCTGTGCGAATGGGCCGCTCGCAGTCGAGGCAATTCTGAAGTCGGTCCAAGAAACAGCTGCGATGCCCGAAGCCGATGCGCTCAAGCTCGAGTTTGAAATTGGCTGGCCGATTTTCTCGACGAATGATTCAAAAGAGGGTCCGAGGGCTTTCGCCGAAAAGCGCTCCCCCAACTGGACCCGCACCTGACCCGGAACTAATCAGCCACTCTGTACTTTTGGTTCCACCTGTCGGAACCCAAAGTACAGAGTGGCCGTTTTTCCCCACTTTGGAAGATAGTTACCGCTAGGCGGCAGCCATATTCCAAAGTGGCGGATTTTTAGGGTTTGGTGGACGAGACGAGCCACATTGCAAAGAACTGGCTTCCGCCGCCATACGCATGTCCTATGGCCTTCTTCGCCCCATCAATCTGATGCTCGCCAGCCTTGCCCATCACTTGCATCGCCGCCTCACCGAATCGCAGCATTCCCGATGCACCGATCGGATTACTCGACAGCACCCCACCCGACGGGTTCACCGGCAGTGAACCGCCAATTTCAGTGACGCCATCTTCAACCCAACGCCAGCCTTCGTTGCGCGGGGCAAATCCCAAGTTCTCCAGCCACATCGGTTCGAACCAAGCGAACGGTACATACATCTCGACGACATCAATTTCTTCGGCGGGATTCTTGATTCCGCCTTTACGCCACAAATCTGCTGCACACATTTCGCCAGCCACCGGACTCACTTGCTCGCGACCAGCAAACGCTGTTGGTTCGCTTCGCATTGACGTTGCGTGTACCCAAGCTTTTGGTCCAGCATGCTTGTCCGCTCGCTCTTCGCTCATCAGTACCAAAGCCATCGCTCCGTCACTTGACGGACATGTTTCGATAAAGCGAATCGGGTCCCACAACATCGGAGTCTCAAGCGCCTTTTCAAGTGTCCAATCTGGTTCATGTAAATGCGCGTACGGGTTCTTGCACGCATTTGTTCGATCTTTCACCGCAACCATCGCACCAATATGTGACGGCGCTCCAGAACGAGCGATGTAACCACGCACGATCGGTGAGAAATAACCACCAGCACCGGCGTGTACGGGCATACCAAACGGGATCGGCACGCTGAGCGCCCACATTGCGTTGCCATCACTTTGCTTCTCAAAGCCGATAGTCAAAACTGTTCCGTGAATTCCCGCCATCACATGTTGCGCCGCAACAATCGCTGTTGAGCCACCCACTGAACCCGCGGTGTGAACACGGAACACTGGTTTGCCATGGGCAGCCAATGCATCGGCAAGCCACAGTTCTGGCATTGCAATTCCTTCAAGAGAGTCTGGAGCCTTGCCAATCACGATCGCGTCGACATCATCAATCGTGATGTTGGCATCAGCCAACGCACGATCAACTGCCTCGCGTACCAAACCAGCAATTGAAACATCGGCGCGACAAGCCGCATGCTTTGTTTGTCCTACTCCGACGACTGCACAAAGTTCAGCCATGTCACTCACCCTCCATGACGCATACCAGATTTTGTTGCAACATCGGCCCACTTGTGCAGTGAGCCAAAACTCGATCGGCCGAACCGGCAAAAATGCTTTCAGCAGCTTCGGCAAATCGTGCCAGTCCTGCGGCCATTGCTGGGTTCGCCACCAATGCACCTCCGCTTGGATTGATATGCGTTGATTCACTCAAACCCATCGCATTTCGCAGCAACAGTTCTTGATGCGTGTACGGAGCGTGAAGCTCGG
>JBIKOO010000145.1:0-3296 GCA_044358015.1 Ilumatobacteraceae bacterium | reverse complement strand
TCGAGATTCGGGTCTTCATGAAGCGCGCATACCGCCGCAGTTAATCCGCTTGATTTCAGAGACAATTGAGTCAGTGCCAAAGATTTATCATCCACACGAGACCTGGGTTCAGGCATTTGAAGTGCCCGTGATCGATCTGCTTTTTCGATGCCCTGACCCTTTGAAGCCCGTTGATTCGCTTGCTGATGTCAAGGCGGTGTCGGCTGCGCTTGATGACATGGGGGTGGCGCATCAATCGCTGATGCTGCGGACCGGGAAGTCAGACGACGAACCAAGAAAATTGTTGAGCCGTGAATTTCGCACTTTGTGGTCGCAACTTGCCGATGAAGTGGACCAATCGCAAGGCCTTCGACCCACCACAGCAGTCGTGCGGACGTTGAATGCCTTAACTGTGCACACGAGCTTGCCCATGTCGATTCAGGAGGCGACGCAACGGTCGCTCGTGCATATCCTGCATGGCGGACGTTGGCGGGAGGTTGCTGACACGCTGCGAGAGGCCACCTGGGCCCTGAACCATATTGCGATAGACCCTGCCGACTAGTGGGGTGGGGATTCCCAGATTTCATTAACGGTGTAGTTCGACGGTTTTTCACCGAGCGAATTTGGGACACAATAGAGAGATGGCCGTGAAAGCAAAAAACAACAAAAAGGCTCCTCGTCGGGTTGACCCGTTGGAACGAGTGTTGAATTTGTTCACGTTGCTGCATCGCTCAACGCATCCGCTATCGCGTGAGCAAATCGTGGGCGAAATGGCTAAAGGAATGACGCCGTATCCCGAAGCAGACGATGCCCAGCGCCAACTTTTTGGAAGCGACAAAAACACGATCGTGCGTGATCTTGGAATTCAAGTTCGACAAACTGTTGCGCAAGGTGACGAAGCTGGTCAGACGAAATACTGGATTAGCGAAGAGGACATGTGTGTCCCCGAGCTTGACCTCACCAATGACGAGCTCTCAGTTTTGAGTCTGGCCTTGGCATCCATTCATCATTCGGTCCCCGAGGCCAGCGAGGCCATGATGAAACTTGAAGGGATGAATCCGCAGCGCTCTGCGGTCGACTTCAATGTGCAAGTACCACTCATCGTGGTGCGACTGACTGAGATGATCCAACGGCGCCAGATTGCCCATCTCGTGATCAATGGGGCGCCAATTGTGGTTGATCCTTCGCGCTTACTGTTCGACAAGGGAACCTGGTACCTCATCGCGATGGTTGATGGTGAGAAGAAATTGCGAGCAATTAAGTGCTCGCATATCGGTCCAGACTTTTCCATTGTTGATGGTGAAGTGAGCTCAACGAAGAAGAATCTGAGTAATCGAGAATTGCGCAAACTGGTACACAACGTTGAGGATGATGATGTTGAAGCGCAGGTACTTGTTGATGGACATGTCGCGGGCATCTCATGGTGGGATAGCCGGGTTCGTGAAACCGAGGCCTTGCCCGATGGCAAATTGCGAATCACGGTTCAGGTTGATGACCCGGCGCGCTTGCGGGGATGGGTTTTAGGATTCGGCACTCACGCAGTCATCGAATCGCCCGAATCGTTACGCGAAGGTTTTGTGCAGTGGTTAGAGAAGCTCGAACAGTTGCCTGACTTCATTCCGAATGCACCAGAGATGCCAACTGCACCAACGAATCGACCAGGGCCTCGTCCGTTGGGCGAACGACTGCAACGACTCTTGTCAATTTTGCCGTGGCTGCGACTGCGCGGGTCGATCACTGTTGAAGAGTTGGCGCGCATGCTCGGAATCTCAGTGACGCACCTCATCAAAGATCTTGAGTATGCGTCAATGTGTGGTGTGCCTCCGTATACCCACGATGCCCTCTTTGATTTCTCGGTCGTTGATGGAGAAGTTCTCTTCCACGGCGATGTGCCAATGTTTGGTCCATTGCGGCGCACCAAAGCTTTGATGACGCGTGCAGTCAAATTGACGCCGCGACAAGCAACCGCTGTTGGTGTTGCGTTGGCAAGTCACGATGCCGTTGTAGGTGACCTCTCTATGCGAAATGATGCAGTCACGTCGTTACGTCAGAAGATTGAAGCAGCGGTTGGCGACTTGCCAATACAAGTGCGGCTAGAAGATGCTCCGCTACTACAAGAAGTGAGTCAAGCGATTCGGCTGGCTCGACAGATTCAGGTCACATATGTAAATGGCGAAGAAGAAGTCACCAAACGAGTGTTGAACCCGTTACTGATTTTTGTTGACCGCGGCGAATCGTATTTGATAGCTGATGATGTTTTATCGGGCGTCAATGAAAAGATCTTTCGTGTTGACCGACTCATTGAATGCCTAACAACAGAGAACACATTTGAGCCTCGGACGGTTGAATTTACGGAGTGGAAATTTCGGGGGACAGTTGAACCAGCGGTTCTGTATGTTGCGCCAGGCAATGATTGGCTGCTAGATCGCATTGCGATCAAAGCCCATGTGATCAATGAAGATGGTTCGATGTTTCTGTGGGTTGACGTCGCGAGCCTGCCCTGGTTAGCACGGTTGTTGTTGCGCTGTGGCCCAACCTCATGCGTGGTGAGTCCGGCGAATTTACAGAGTGTTGTGGCTGAGCGAGCTCGGGAAATTCGCCAGCAGTACGCGTGATTGTTGGCATGTGGCACGTGACAAGTACGAAAATGTTGCCTGACCCCCATGCCAAAGTGGCAACATGGAGTTTGTGAAGGCCCTTCTAACGTTACGGTATCGACCTTTGTCGGACACTGTGATCGCGTCTGTTGACGCGTTGGAAGCAGAGAATTCTGAAACCTCGTCGGTGCCCGATATCAATGCTGGAGTTGTGCGCGAACGGTTAGACGCCGACACAACGGCCGAATGGATTCCATTTCGGGATTCACAAGTTCTCGTTGGGCTTGAGCAAATGCATGCGTCAGTTCGTTCGTATGTCGATGGCATGCCACCGGTTGTCGCACAGTTCGTGACCGATCTGATTGAACTGGCTCGAGACAGCCAAGATGTTTCGGATTCAACAAGTTCACTTCTCAAAACTCACGAGTTAAAACGGCGTGTCGACGTATCGATGTTGTTGAGGCCAGTGCAATTGCAGCCCAAGCGACGAGCATCTCGTGCGACCTCTAAGGGTGTTGAAGCGGCGCTTCACCAAGTCATTGAAAACTATGAGAATTTGCCGCGACCGAGCATTGATGAGAAATCAGTCGCCAGTGCGTTACGTGATTTGGCGATGTCAATCAGTGATGGTGAAGGACTCACGAGTGAACGAACGGTTGATGCAACGTTCAATACAATTTCAAAGTCTGGAATGCGTAGCCAGCGCAAGAAGACTGAACT
>JBIKOO010000144.1:0-3306 GCA_044358015.1 Ilumatobacteraceae bacterium | reverse complement strand
CACCCATTGCCCGGGTAGCTCAGTCGGTAGAGCAACGCACTCGTAATGCGTAGGTCAGGAGTTCGATTCTCCTCTCGGGCTCCAGTGAACTTCTGGATTCTGGGTCGGTTTTCGGACTCCCCAGGTCCGAAAAGCGACCCAGAATGCCCGTAGTCTCAATACTTACTGCAGGTAGGAAGGGCGGATATGCAAGACCGATGGATTACCGATTGGCCAACGAGCCAGAGATTTCCGCACTACACGCGGGCCAACGCCGGTGAAGTTCTTGCCGACCCCGTGAGCCCACTCGGTTGGTCGTTCGGCTGGGACGGCGGCATTGTTGCTGGTTACAAAGCTGGCCTCATTCGCATCGGCGCCTACGAAGATGACGACTTTAATCCGCAACATCCCGAATCGGTTGCCTGCTTTGGTGGCTACTTCTATATCAACCTCTCGGCGATTCGCATGCAAGGTGTGCGCAACCCTGCCGCAACTGTTGCCGCACTCGACCAAGCATTCTTCGGCGACCACCCCGATGTGCCGACTTATGAGGCCCACCCCGATGACGAGAAGCCACATCTCACCGCGGGCATTGATGCTCACACCGCTTGGGTGATGAGCGGAGTTGCCTGGCCCGAACTTGATGCCGACAAGGCCAAAGCCGCGGCATTGCGCGCATCCCGTGGCGACCTGTCGACATACACCGATGCCCAATTAGTTGCTCGTGCTCGCGTTGTGCAGTCACAGTTGCCGCACTTGTTTTCACAACACGTTGTGTCGGGCAGCAGTGCTGCTGTCGCTCCCGGATTACTGGGTGTTGTTGCTGAAGCAATTGGCGAACCAAGTTTGCCGATGGCATTGCTGTCAAGCATCGGCGATGTCGACTCGGCCGATGCCAACTACGCACTCTGGAATTTGTCACGCATGGTGCACAATGATGCTGATCTCTCTGCCGCGTTCGATGCCGGACTCAACGATGACTTGTTCCGAATACATTCACCTTTCACTGGTGCGTGGAATGAATTCATTGTTGAATTTGGTAGCCGCGGACCCGACGAATGGGACTTGCGCTCGCCAACATGGGAAACCCATCCACAACTCTTGCTCGCGGCACTTGATCGCGTGCGTTTGCAAACTGATGCCGAGTCGCCACACGAGCGTCATCGCGAAAAGGCCTCACAACGTGACGCGCTCATTGCCAAGGCGCGCATTGCATTAGCCGACAAGCCCGAGGTGGCGCCACTGCTCGACCTCGGACTCGGTGCCGGAAAAATGATGGCCCACCGCGAACGCACCAAAACATCAATCGTGCGCGTGTTACACGAAGCCCGCGTTGCATTTCGCGAACTTGGTCGTCGCCATGGCCATGACGAACTCATTTTCCAAGTGCTTGATGATGAACTTGATGACTACATCGCTAATCCAAGTTCGTTCACCAACAAATTGACGCAGCGCTACAACGAATGGCGCGAACTTTTTGATCTTGAACCGCCATTCATCATCGCTAATGCAACTGTTGCGCCACTCAGCCAATGGGCTCGCAAAGATGCCAACATCGTCAAAGTTGCACAAGCTGGCGAAACGCTGAGTGGTGTTGCTGGTTCACCTGGTATCGCTCGCGGAATTGCCCGTGTTGTTCTTGATCCAGGCGACCCCGGCGATCTCGAACCCGGCGATATTTTGGTTGCACCATGCACCGACCCCAGTTGGACTCCGTTGTTTATGACAAGCGCGGCAGTTGTCGTCAATGTGGGTGGACAAATCAGTCACGCAGTCATCGTGAGTCGCGAACTTGGTGTGCCGTGTGTTGTCTCAATTACCGATGGCACGCAACGGATCCCTAATGGCGCAATGATTGAAGTCAATGGCACCACTGGTGTCGTCACAATTCTCTAACTAATTAACCCCCAAAAGAATGGAATCAAAATGAGCAAGGAATACCCCACACCAAGTGAACTCTTCAGTCTTGAAGGCGACGTTGCCGTCGTCACCGGCGGCGGACGCGGAATTGGCGAAGGCATCGCCCGCACACTCGCGAGCGCTGGCGCGAAAGTTGTTGTGGCCGCGCGTCGTGTGCACGAAATTGAAGCAGTTGCTGCAGCAATTCGTGCCGATGGTGGTCAAGCGATCGCTGTTGAAACCGATGTAACAAGCGACGAAGCCATGGAGAACTTGGCCAAGGCCGCCATCAAAGAATTTGGCAAGTTGTCAATCTGGATCAACAATGCTGGTGGTTCACCCGCACGTTTACCCATGACCGACCTCAAGCGCGAAGACTGGGACGCCTGTATTGCGCTCAACCTCACAGCAGTGTGGGTCGGTATTCGTACCGCAGCGAAGTACATGGAAACAGGATCGATCATCAACATCTCATCGGGTGCTGGCTTCGGACCGGTTCCGGGAAGTGCGCACTACGGTGCTGCCAAAGCAGCTGTTAACTCTTTGACACTTACTGCTTGTGCCGAACTTGCCCCACGCATTCGCGTCAACGGAATTGCGCCAGGTGCAGTGCCCACCGAAATCTTCAAGATTGCACTTGGTGTCAAGAACGATGAAGACCTCGCCGAAGTTGAATCACAGTGGAATATCCCGATGCAACGCTTTGGTACCTTGCAAGACATGGGCTCTGCAGTGTTGTTCTTGTGCTCGCCTGGAGCCAGTTGGATTAGCGGTGAAATGATCCGCGTGTCCGGAGGCGCCAAGCCCCGATGATTGAATCACGCGAGACGTTCTGTCGTTTCTGCCATGCGGCCTGCCCACTTGAAGTTGATATTGAAATCAATACCAGTGGTGGACAGTCGAAAGAAAAAGTTGTTGCCGTACGCGGCATTATGAATGACCCAATGTTTGAGGGCTACACGTGCATCAAAGGGCGGCAACTCGCCGACCAGCACAATGCCCCCGATCGTTTGCGTGCACCTTTGCAACGCAACACCGATGGGACATTCACTGAAACAACCTCTGTCGCGGCTCTCGACGACATTGCGTCTCGCGTGCAATCAATCATTGCCAAATATGGCCCGCGTGCTGTTGCGACGTACACCGGCACTGGCGCATTTCAAAACTCAATTTCAATGCCAGTCACTCAGGCCTTTCATACGGGCATTGGCTCACCGTCGTTTTACACCAGCATCACCATCGACCAACCTGCGCACCTCACGTCGCGTCTACGTCTCGGCGCATGGGAAGCCGGTTGGCAGAACTTCCGTGATGCCGATGTGTTGCTAGCAATTGGTTACAACCCACTGGTGTCTTCTTATGGTCCCTCAGGTGGATTACAAGGAACCAATCCATTCGTACGTTTACGTCGCGCCAAAGAACGTGGCA
>JBIKOO010000111.1:0-4496 GCA_044358015.1 Ilumatobacteraceae bacterium | reverse complement strand
TCACTAATGCTCAAGTCATAGTGACGAGCAAGGCCGAAGTTGTTGACCGTTACGACAAAGTTCGTCGAGTGCCGTTTGGCGAATACATGCCCATGCGTTCGTTCTTGAAATCCCTTGGAGCTCCCGTCGACCAAGTTCCTCGTGATGCGTTGGCCGGAACTGGTCGAGCAATTCTTGATGTTCCGACCGCCGTTGGAAACGAGCGCATTGGTGTCGTGATTTCGTGGGAAGTTTTCTTTGGGGGTCGTGCCCGCGAGGGTGTCAAGGACGGCGCTGGTTTCATCATCAATCCCACCAACGGCTCCAGTTACACCTGGACCATTCTGCAGTCGCAGCAAATCGCTTCCTCGAAATTGCGAGCAATTGAAACTGGTCGTTGGGTCGTACAGGTGTCGCCCACTGGCTTCAGCACTTTTGTTGATCCTGAAGGTCGCGTGTTCGACCGCACTGGGGTGAGCCAACAACAAGTGATCTCACACAACATCGCTATCCGCACTGGAAAAACTGTTTATGTGGCGTTGGGCGATAAACCTTGGGTTGCGTTAATCGCCCTTGTTTTCTTGGTTGGCATTTTGAACCGTTCAAAATCACGCGCTTAAATCTCAATCGTCACGGTGACCGGACCGTCATTCACTAGAGCCACCTTCATATCGGTACGAAAGCGACCAGTTTGAACCTGCGCTCCGAGTCGATGCAATTCATCAATCACTTTGGTCACCAAGGGTTCTGCAACTTCAGGTTTAGCGGCAGCGATCCAACTGGGTCGGCGACCGCCATTGGTGTCGCCGTACAAAGTGAATTGACTCACGACTAAAACATTGCGGGTCGTGTCGGCCACCGACAGATTCATGACACCGTCAGCATCGCTCATAATACGCAAGTTCCAAATCTTGTCAGCCATTTTGATGGCCGATTGCTCGGTGTCGGCATGGGTCACCCCAACGAGCACTAACAGTCCTTGCCCAATTTCTCCGACCCTGGTTGTCACTCCGTCGGCAGTTGAATCAACAGAGGCTTGGTCAACTCGCTGGACTATTGCACGCACGTGATCATCGTGTCATAAATGTCGGCTCGTTTGCGACACAATGAAGGTGTGATCACATTGCAATCGCCAAATCGAATCGTCACCGCTTTGGTGTATCCCGAATTTGGTGCACGCATCGGGTCACTCATTGTCGGAAACCAAGAGATCTTCATCACTCAAGCAAAAAATGGTGACCCTCTTTCGTGGGGTTGCTACCCGATGGTGCCATATGCCGGACGCGTGCGCGATGCGACCCTCCATTTTGCCGGCGAGCAATATTCTCTACGCCAGAACATGGCTCCTCATGCGATTCATGGAACTCTTTTTGACCGGTCGTGGGAAGTCATTTCAAGCACGTCATCAACAACGGTGCTTGAAACCGAACTCGGTCCCGAATGGCCGTTCAAAGGAATCGTTCAACATCGCATTGAAGTGACTGACAACGAAATAGCGCTGCAACTCACAGTCAACGCACTTCAGCCCATGCCGGTTCAAGTGGGTTGGCATCCTTGGTTTGTTAAACCCAATTCTTCAACGCTTCACTTCGCAGCGATGTTGCCGCGCGACAGTGCCGGAATCAGCACTGAACAACGGGTGCCTCAACCAACCGAACCGGTTGACGACTGTTTTATTGACCCTGAGAAACCCTTAACAATCACTATCGGAAATGTTCAAGCGATGCTCACTAGCGACTGTTCACATTGGGTGCTGTACGACATGCCAGCACATGCGACCTGCGTAGAACCACAATCGGGGCCACCAAACAGTATTAACGACCGCCCTTTCATACTTTCAGCAGGCGCAATGTTGACGAAGTATTTCACCATTGATCTCCAACAAATCACCTGACATTGACGAAATCTTCAGGCAGACTTTTGTCAGAGCCCGACAATTCGTGACTCTCCTCATACATGGGGCGATCTTCAAACCGGCGGGTACGAAATCATGAATACGCTCACCGTCGACGCCCAACTTGTGACTGCCTACTTGGCAGGAGATCGAAATGCTCTTGCGTCGATCTACGACCTTTACGCGCCTGGTCTGTACGACACGGCTGCAGCGATGCTTTCCGACCGTCACGACGCAGCCGACATGGTGCAAGACGTGTTTTGCATTGCGGCCGAACGACTCAATCAATTACGCGATCCAAATCGGCTCAAACCTTGGCTCTATGCAGTGCTGCGCAACGAGGTATATCGACGTACCAAAAAACGCAAACGCACAACACCCACCGACTTCCAATCGCCAACGGTTCCTGACGTGGTTGCCGCATTTGATCCCAACGCCGAAGGCGCCGCTACTTCATTTGATGAATTAGCCGAACTTGTTCGATCAGCAGCTGCTGGTCTCGATGAGCGAGATCGACTTGTTCTTGAACTTTCGGTACGTCAGGGGCTGACCGGAACCGACCTCGCTGACGCACTCGGAGTATCTCCCGAACAGAGTTATTCGCTTGTCCACCGAATGCGGGATCGAGTTGAAAAGAGCCTGGGTGCATTCACGGTCGCCAAAATGGGCCGCAACGACTGCCACGAGTTGGCCTCCATTGTCTCGGGTTGGAACGGCGAATTTAGTGTTCTGATTCGCAAACGAGTTGCCCGCCATATCGATGAGTGTGCGATCTGTGAAAAGACTCGTTCCAAGTTTGCCCCGCTCGCACTCTTTGGTGCTGCACCGGCCTTCCTGTTGCCCTTTGGCCTTCGCGACAAAGTGCTGGCGGCAACTCAAACAATCCCAGTTCCATCGCAGTCTGCCGATGTTCACGGTCTCAAAACGCAACGAGGTCCACATCGCTCGCGCCATATCAAGCTCAGTCGCAATGATGGTTTCCCGCGCTTGGCACGGGCTTCTCGCCATGCCGCGGCATTTGTTGTCTCAACAGGCGCTGCGCTTTTGCTGATCGCTGGTGTTGTCCTCGTGCAACAGCGCGATGGCTCAAATAACGATGTACTCGCTGATCAGATAGTTGTGGATTTAACTCAACCAGCGATAGATACAACCGCTCTACCCGCACCCGAAAGTTCAACCGTTACAAACTCTGAAGTCCCGACTTCATCAGTTCAAAACTCAGAGCCAACAACAAATGTCATCGTGCCCATTCCTTCAACTCGCCCCACAACGCCAACACCTGTCGTAACAACACCAGTCGTAACAACGACTGTTGCAACAATGCCCCGGGCTACATCTTTGCCGACAACAAGCAATGCACCGACGACCACTCCGCCCATTACACGTCTACTCACGTCATCAACTGTTTTCGGATTTGGACTCGGTAACTTTGCGGCGATTGAAATCACGAATACCAACACCACCATCGTGACGTGGGCACTGACAGAAACCTCTGGCTATTTTTCATTTTCACCGTCGTCAGGCTCAATTGCAGTTGGCGAAACCATCAAAGTGTCGGCGACTTTTAATCGAGCGGCAGCAGCTGAGAGTTCGCAAACCGCGATGGCAGGCGAGATAACTGCGACCGCTCTCGCCGAAGGGCAATTCAAACTTCCCGCAACCTTGACAACGCAAACTTCCTTAACAAGCTCACTGACATTGGCGGGTACCTTTGGACGCGCCCCCGTGATCGGCAAAATTGCCGCGACATTCATCGGCGCGAAATGCTCGAGCCTGCGCGTTCAATCTTCAATCACCGACGAAAGTGCGCTTTCATCGGTCTCGGCGACAATCACCTACACCACGGCAAACAGTGTGCAGATTCCAAATCCAGTAACAATCTCCTTGGCTGATTCGGGGAAGGGAATCTGGCAAGGATCAACATCGGGGGCCCCAACCGCGGCGATCGGCGTCACCGTCGTGATCACTGCCACCGATAAGTACGGCTTGACAGCCACTACAAGCGTCAAGATTGCCCGTACAAATAGTTGTTAAGGCGCAGGTCAGAGGCTTGTATGGGGTCACTAAGTGACCCGACGGTAGCATTGGCAAGCATGTCTGACGCCCGCGACCCCAATGGGCCATTAAAGATCGCTTACCTCACCTATCGCGGCAAACCTCATGTCGGTGGTCAAGGCGTCTATACCCGTCACCTCACTAAAGCACTCGTTGACCTCGGCCATAGCGTCGAAGTCTTCGGTGGTCAGCCGTATCCCATCTTGGACGACCGCATCAAACTCACCAAGTTGCCAAGTCTTGATCTCATCAACGATCACTATCCCTTCCGGTTCCCCGCTATTTGGGAACTCAAGACTCGCGAAGACTTCTACGAGCTTGGTCTTTTCTTGACCGGCACATTTGGCGAACCCGCGGCATTCAGTGCTCGCGTCAAGCGCCACCTTGCTCAGCGCACCGGCGAATTTGACCTTGTGCACGACAATCAATGTCTCGGTTACGGCATCCTGTCGCTGGAAAAACTGATTCCCACCATTGTCACGTTGCATCATCCCATTACTCGTGACCGGGCACTTGAAATGGAACACGCCCCTAACTGGTATAAAAAGTTTGGTGTGTCACGTTTTTA
>JBIKOO010000082.1:0-6418 GCA_044358015.1 Ilumatobacteraceae bacterium | reverse complement strand
GCATCCTGTCGCTGGAAAAACTGATTCCCACCATTGTCACGTTGCATCATCCCATTACTCGTGACCGGGCACTTGAAATGGAACACGCCCCTAACTGGTATAAAAAGTTTGGTGTGTCACGTTTTTACTCATTCGTTGAAATGCAAGGTCGCGTGGCGAGTCGTATGCCACGCATTGTTGTTGTGAGTGAAAACAGCATCAAAGATATTCATGGCGACATGGGCGTTTCGTATGATCGCATGCGTTTAGTTCCTGTTGGTGTTGATCCTGATTTATTCAAGCCGAAACCCGAAGTTGCGCGCATTCCTGGTCGACTCATCACCACGGCCTCTGCCGACGTTGCTCTGAAAGGTTTGTCGTACTTGCTCGAAGCCGTTGCCAAATTGCGCACCGAACGTGACGTCACGTTGACCATAATTGGCAAGCCAAAACCCGGCAAAAGTATGGATCTCATTGACAAATTGGGCCTTGCTCCACATATCCAATTTGTTTCTGGCGTTTCCGATGAACGCATCGTTGAGCTCTATGCCGAGGCCGAACTCGCAGTGGTTCCATCGTTGTATGAAGGATTCAGCCTTCCTGCGATTGAAGCCATGTGCACCGGAATTTGCTTGGTCGCCACCGATGGTGGCGCATTGCCAGAAGTAACAGGCACTGATGGCGACACGGTTCTTGGATGCAAGGCTGGCGATGCCGAAGGATTAGCCGCCACGATTCGCCGGGGACTTGATGACCCCGAACTTCGTGCCCGAGTTGGCCTCAATGGCCGCAACCGCGTCGTCGAGCGTTGGACGTGGCGCAAGTGCGCTGAACAAACCGTTGAGCAATATCGCGAAGTTTTGGCAATGCCTGCCAACCAAGACAAACTGCGCCGAAATGGTCGAGTGAAGTAACCCATGTTGACCGTTCGCTTTAAGCAGCTTGGGCTCACCCCAGGCGATCTTGTTCTTGATGCTGGTGCTGGCTTTGGTCGCCACGCCTTTGAGATTGCTCGACTCGGTGGTCGCATCGTTGCACTTGATTACGCCGATGAAGAAGTACGTATGACCCGTGCAACTTTCGGCGCAATGATCGAAGCCAAAGATATTGAAGCCGATCGCTATATGGGTGCGTTACGCGGTGACGCCACCAAATTGCCATTTGCCGACAACACTTTTGATCGTGTCATTACTTCTGAAGTACTTGAACACATTCAAGACGATGTTGCCGCGATCGCCGAACTAGCACGAGTCGTGCGACCCGGCGGAACGCTTGCCTGCACAGTTCCTTCGTGGTGGCCCGAAAAAATCAACTGGATGTTGAGCGATGAGTACCACGCCCCTAAATCAGTTGGCGGCCACGTACGCATTTATTCGCAGACCGAACTAGAAGCCAAATTACGTTCAGCTGGGTTGATCGTGACGGGTTCACATCATGCTCATGGTTTGCATTCACCGTATTGGTGGCTCAAGTGCGCCGTTGGTCCACGTCGCGAAGACAACAAACTTGTCAATCGCTACAAGCAGTTTCTTGAATGGGACATCATCAAGCAGCCACGTTCAATGAAGATTCTTGAACGGGCTTTGTCACCAGTCATGGGCAAGAGCCTGATTATCTACGCTCAGAAAATGCCGGTCCACTCATGAGTCGTATCCCCCACATTGAGGGTGTTCTCAGCGCTGATGAGGTTGTGCAAACTGCCGAATCAATCGCTGCGCTTCAACTCGACAGTGGAATGATTCCGTGGTTCAAAGATGGGCACTGCGACCCATGGAACCATGTTGAAACAGCAATCGCTCTCGACATTGCTGGCCTGCACCACAATGCCGAGCGGGCCTACGAATGGCTCGTTGACATGCAGCACCCAGACGGCTGGTGGTTCAACTATTACTTGCCAGGCGGAATTGTTGAAGAACCAAAACTCGACACCAACGTGTGCGCGTACATCGCCGCAGGAGTCTGGCATCACTGGCTGTGCACCTGGGATCGCGGATTCGTCGATCATTTGTGGCCAACTGTTGAACGCGCCATCGAATGGGTGGTGTCAATGCGCCGTCACGATGGCACCATTTTGTGGGCCAAAGAAGAACACGCGAGCCCTTGGGATTATGCATTGCTCACTGGTTCATCAAGTATTTGGCACGCACTCACCTGCGCTGTCCACCTTGCCGACCTCATCAATGAACCGAAACCTCATTGGGCCGCCGCCGCTGATCAACTACGTGCCGCGATCACCACTCGACCCGATGCTTTCGAACCCAAGACTCGTTGGGCAATGGACTGGTACTACCCAGTTCTCACCAACGCTATGGAAGGCGATCAAGCCAAAGCTCGTTTGACCGACTTGTGGGACACCTTTGCAATGGAGGGTCGCGGAATCCGTTGCGTCAGTGACGAACCTTGGGTGACCGCAGCTGAAACCGCCGAATGTTCATTGGCTCATGCCGCCGTGGGCGATTTAACTACTGCTACCGATTTGTTGTATTGGACTCGTGCTCATCGCACCGATGATGGTTCGTATATGACTGGCATCGTGTATCCGTCGCTCGAAAACTTCCCAGCCGGCGAACGTACCGCTTACACCGGCGCTGCCGTCATCATGGCCGCCGATGCGATCACCGCAAGTTCCCCAGCGGCCAAACTCTTTTTGCCCACCCTTGTCACTGATTGAAGTTCTGACCACCTCGCCGTATCGGCAAGACTGTCTAGGTGACTAGTCAAACAATTAACCCGCCCACTGCGAATGAACTTCGCGATGTCGCGCAACGTGCACTCATTGCTATTGGAAGCGATGCCAGTATCAGTGCTTCCGGTACGACGTCTCTTTCGGCTCGTTCGCCCATTAACGGTCAAGCATTAGGTGCCATC
Organism: Ilumatobacteraceae bacterium; assembly: GCA_044358015.1. Taxonomy (GTDB): domain Bacteria; phylum Actinomycetota; class Acidimicrobiia; order Acidimicrobiales; family Ilumatobacteraceae; genus Casp-actino8. The sequence goes on along the minus strand of JBIKOO010000082.1, from coordinate 3,571 downwards.
ACCAGTTCGCTCACCCAGACATCAGTTGAACAAGCAATCACCACTGCAGTTGAAGTCTTTCGCACTTGGCGAGCGGTCCCAGCGCCCGTGCGCGGTGAAGTTGTTCGCCACCTCGGTATTGAACTGCGCACGCACAAAGAATCTCTAGCCGATCTAGTACAAATTGAAGTTGGCAAGATTCGTTCTGAGGCACTCGGCGAAGTGCAAGAGATGATCGATATTTGTGACTTCGCGGTTGGCCTGTCACGACAGATACACGGTTTGACGATCGCATCAGAGCGACCACAACACCGTCTCACTGAAACTTGGCAGCCACTTGGTCCGGTCGGAGTCATCAGTGCCTTCAACTTCCCCGTCGCGGTGTGGTCATGGAACGCGGCGTTGGCATTGGCCTGTGGCGACACCGTGATCTGGAAACCGTCAGATCTCACGCCCCTCACAGCCCTAGCGACGACAACTCTGGTTCGTCGTGCGGCTTTGGCTGCTGGCGCACCCGTCGATGTGTGTCAGGTGGTCTTTGGCGATGCCTCGGTTGGTGCTGCGTTGGCGGCCGATCATCGCGTTCCCGTCTTGTCGGCAACTGGTTCAACCCGAATGGGACGTGCAGTGGCTCCTGTTGTTGCGGCCCGCTTTGGCCGTTCAATCCTTGAACTCGGCGGCAATAACGCCGCCATCATTACTCCATCGGCTGATCTAGATTTAGCGGTTCGCGGAATTACTTTCTCGGCTGCCGGAACCGCGGGTCAACGCTGCACCACTCTTCGTCGCCTCATTGTTCATGAATCACGCATTGATGAAGTATGCGAGCGCGTCGGCAAGGCATACAACAATTTGCGGGTCGGAAGTCCACTTGACTCCAACAACTTGGTTGGTCCGCTGATCAATTTGCAGTCGTTGCACAATATGCAAGCAGCCATCAAACAAGCCGAAAATGACGGTGGAGTTGTTGTTGCTGGCGGGCAACGCCACGAAACACTTGAAGCCCCCGAGGCCGCGTACATCCGCCCCGCGTTGGTGCGCATGCCAGCACAAACTGACATCGTTGCCACCGAAACCTTCGCGCCAATTTTGTATGTCATGTCGTACTCAAGTTTTGACGAAGCGATTGAGTTACAAAATGGCGTGCCACAAGGTCTTGCCTCCAGCGTTTTCACGACTGACTTGCGCGAAGCCGAACGTTTCACGAGTGCAATTGGTAGCGACTGCGGAATCGCCAATGTCAACATCGGACCATCAGGTGCAGAAATTGGTGGCGCTTTCGGTGGCGAGAAAGAAACGGGTGGCGGACGCGAAAGCGGAAGTGACAGTTGGAAGGCGTATATGCGTCGCCAAACCCAGACGATCAACTATTCAGATCAACTCCCCCTCGCCCAAGGCGTTGTCTTTGAATAAACCCTCGTGATTCTGGTGCAGAATCGTTGCGTATTTCGCAACTTATCTGCACCAGAAAAACAGGTAGTCTGACTTCATGTTCAACTCGCCAGAGCGTCATCCCGCTTTTGAAGAATATTGCGAGTGCATTTTTGAGTTACACGAAGACGATCTCGATGTGATCCAGGCTCGAATCGCCGAACGACTACAAGTGAGTCGGGCCTCGGTCTCGCAGATGATTGAAAAAATGAGCAAGGCCGGACTGGTGATCGCCGAGAGTTCACGAATCACTCTCACCGTTGAGGGACAAAACCTTGCTCAACAGGTCGTCCGTCGCCACCGCTTAGCCGAACGATTTCTCACCGACATTCTCGGACTCAGTTGGGCCGACGCTCATCAAGAAGCTGGCAAATGGGAACACGTTATTAGCGATGACGTTGAAGTCGCCATGAACCGCGTTCTCGGCGCACCCACCACCTGCCCGCACGGTAATCCCATTCCTGGATCGAGCTACATCGCCACTGATGCCGTGCCGTTGTCACAGTTAGCGTCAGGAACCAAGTTCACGGTGTCGCGCATTCCGGAAGAACTTGAGTTCACTCCCGGTCTCCTTGACTTCCTGCAACAGTCGAGCATCTTGCCTGGTCGCCACGGTGAGATTCGTGAGACCAACAACGATGGCACCATGATGGTTGTGATTGATGGCAACACCATTGGGGTCAGTGCGTTTGCCTCGTCGCGCATTCTTGTGACAGCCTGAGTTACCCCCATGAAAAACAATACGAGTAACAAACCGATTAATACAACGAGAACCAATCGCCTGATCGCCATGTCAGTGAGTTGCCTGTTGTTGAGCGCCTGTGGCGCGACAACCTACGACAGCACCATTGCCACAAGCGTTGCTCCTCTTGAGGTCAGCACCACCACCTTGCCGAGCGGCACGGTCGAAGAACTGCTGCCTCGACTCGTTGACGAGATGATTGCTTTGTCATCGTTCATCGGCCCCAATCAAAGTGGCCGCACAAAGGCTGGGAAGGCCGATCAGTTGGCGCTCATCAATGCGCTATGGAATGCGATCGAAACCGAATTCATCACCGTTGACCCAGTCGCAGCCGAATCACTTGGCCGCTTAGTTGATCTCTCCAATAATGCCGTCACGACCAATCGTCCTGCCGACGCCGATAAAGCTGCGCGTTTCGCTGGTCAAGTGGTGGGCAACTTCCTCAACCCATAGAAGTCAGAAATTAGCCAATCATTGGCGCTGGCAACGCACGAGAGTGCACAACTGTTAACCGTTGCGTCGCACGGGTGAGCGCGACATAAAGCGAGCGCATGCCCTGTGCCTCGGCGTCAACGATGTCACTTGGTTCAACGACAACCACACCATCGAGTTCAAGGCCCTTCACCACGCTAACCGGAACAATCGTGATGCCATTATCGAGTGCGGTATTTGATGCACGACCAAACGCCACGCCCGCTTCGGTGAATACATCAGCAACCGTTTCGGCCATGCGATCAGGTACAACAACAGCGACATTTCCACCGTTGACAAGTTCAACCATTTCACGGGTACGAGCAACGATTTCAGCAAGAAGTTGTGACGGATCAGCAACGCCAGCAAATGTTGGACCCGCGACACCCTCACGCACCGCTCGTGGTGCTCGCAAACCCGGATTGGCGGCTTCCATGACGCGATTAGCAAGGTCCATAATTTGACCAGGAATGCGATAGCCGACCGAAAGACCAATCACTCGGCTTGGCTTGAGACCCGGTAAATGATCAAGAACGTCTTCCCAAGTTGCAGGTGCGTGAGCACCCGTTGCTTGCGCCAAGTCACCAACAACAGTCATTGAACCAGACAATGAACGCCGAGTCACCATGGCTAATTGCATTGGCGTGAGATCTTGGACCTCGTCAATCACGATGTGACCATACGTGCGGATTTCGTCGACTTCGTCAATCTTGCCGTCTTTGCCGGGAATCGGGCCCAGGTGCACTCGCGCTTCATCAAGCAGAGCGGCATCGGCAGTCGTCCAACGCACATCGTCAAGTTCTTCAGAACGTGGGCGAAACAACGCCTCAACTTCATCGAGTTCAAGATGCTTTTGGCCAGCAGATTTCAAAAGAGCCCGCGAGCCAAATAGATCGTGCAATAACTGTGCGGGTGTCAACACTGGCCACATGCGTTCAAATGCAACAC
>JBIKOO010000202.1:0-3382 GCA_044358015.1 Ilumatobacteraceae bacterium | reverse complement strand
CGTCGTCGCCGGTTCACCGCTGAAAGTCTTTCGCTTTTCGTCAGCAGCACGACCAGTACTCGAAACTCTTGAAAATCAGGGCGAGGTTTCGTCGAATGCGGCCAGCACCATCATCCGCCTACTTGACGCAGGCGCCATCCATCCCATTCTTGATTCAATGTCGCATTCACTGCTACCGAATGAAGTCACCGTCGTTATCCCTGTTCACAATGAATCCACCGATCACCTTCGTCAACTCATCAGCAAACTTTCTGCGGCACACAAAGTTTTCATCGTCGACGACGGCTCAAGTTTTGCACTGGCCGAAATTGACGGTGCACAATTCATTCGTCGCGATACCGCTGGTGGTCCAGCGGTGGCTCGAAACGCTGCTCTTCCTCACATCCCAACCAAGTTCACATTTTTTCTGGATGCCGACACGTCATTATTGGATGAGTCATGGACCACATTGCTCGCTCATTTCCAAGACCCTTCAGTTGGATTGGTAGCCCCACGAGTCGCGAGTGAATCAGGCACAACTTTGTTGCATCGTTATGAAGAACTCGAATCTCCGTTGGATCTCGGTTCAGAACCTGCACGTGTCCGTATGAATTCACGAGTCTCATATGTGCCAACAGCTGCTCTCATGATTCGCACCGATCTCCTACGTGAACATCATGGTTTTAACGAATCACTTCGCTACGGCGAAGATGTTGATCTTGTGTGGCGTCTGCTTGAATCTGGAACGGTTTGTCGGTACGAGCCATCGGTCGTTGTTCAACACGCTCCACGCAGTTCTTTACTTGACGCCTGGAAACAACGAGTTTCATATGGTTCGGCAGCATCGCCGCTCGACCAACATCATCGTGGCGCCGCAACACCACTGCGCATCAATCGTTGGAGTGCATTGGCTTGGACTGCACTCGCGATCGGCCATCCGATCATCGGCTTAACAATTGGTGCTGGTTCAACCATTGCGCTTGAACGCAAAATCAGTTCTCAGCCCAATTCACGACTACTTGCTTTGCGACTCGCGGGGCGCGGCAACCTTCATGCCGGTCGCATGATTGCTCAAGCGATCACGCGCACATGGTGGCCCATCGCTTTCGTGATTGCCCTCGTCAGCCGACGTGGTCGTCGCGTGATGTTGGCCGCGATAGTTCTGCCATCTCTCACCAGTTGGTTTTCAAAAAAGCCCAAGGTTGATCCGGTGACGTATTGCGCACTCAAACTTGCTGACGATGTCGCCTACGGAACGGGCGTCTGGAAAGGCGTCCTCGCAACCCGCGACCTCGGCGCCCTCACACCCAAGTTCGATTAACAACCTTGGTTTTTCTGGTGGCGAAAACTGCTGTAAAACCACTCATTTCTGCCACCAGAAAAACTAAGGGGATTAGATATTCGGGCGGGCAAGTCGGCGTGAAATGTCGTTGCAGTCTTCACATACAGACTCAGGAATGACTCCTAAGCGCATCAACTTTCCAAAGATCACACAGCCCAAGCAGAATCCCACAAACGCTTCAAGGCTGGCGGCAATGGTGAGACCAGCGATCAAAACGATGGCGACAGTTTGCGCCCCGGCGAACCAAGCAATGGTCGCACCCACCGAAAACACCAAGCCAATACCCTGAGCGAAACGCTTGGGCGGACCTGGCACAAGGCGACCTTCACCTTTCATCGCTGGGGTCAGAACGCGTGTCGACAATTGCCCGAGCGGACTCAACTTCGGACCGGTGAGTACTCGGGCGGTAAAGCCGTAGGCCAAGGGAATCAGCACCCACCCTTGGCGCACAATCAGAAAGAGCACCGCTTGCACCACAACTCCGGTCGCCACCCAGCGCGCCGACCGTTCGTTGACAGGATTTGGAAAACCGAAAAGTCGACCGCTCATGCCGACAGGCTAGAAGCCAATTCCCGACTTAACAAGTCGGCTTTAAATATCCAGCATGAAACGCCAATTCGCCATCATTCGGTAGCGTCATTGCCGTGGCCCTTGTTCTGACCGTCAACTCTGATACCTGGAATCAGCAGGTCGAATCATTGACCTCCACCGTCTCGGGTCTTATCCCAGTGGTCAAGGGCAACGGTTACGGATTCGGTCGTGATTGGCTTGCTGAACGAGCCGCCCGAATCGCTTCCACTCTCGCCGTCGGAACGGTCTTTGAAGTGGGATCGATCCCGACCGCCGCAACTCCGATGGTGCTCACTCCGACACTTGAAGTACCCCATGATCTCCGTGCCGATGCAATTTTGACCGTTGGCTCGCTGGCTCACATCACAGCAGCGGCGGGAAAACCACGAAATGTCGTGGTCAAGATTCGATCGTCAATGAATCGTTACGGTGCATCAATTGGTGATGTCCCTGAATTGATCAACCAGTGTCGTGCAAACAATCTTCACGTTCGCGGCGTTTCAATTCATCCCCCGCTTGTTGGTACGTCCAACGAGCATCGCCTTGAGATCGAAAACTTACTCTCCACAATTGACCCGTCCTTGCCAGCATGGGTGAGCCACATTGAGCCACATGATTTTGCCGACCTGCAATCGCGGTACCCCGAACGACAGTGGTATTTACGACTCGGGACTTCTTTGTGGCATGGCGATAAGTCTGCATTCAATTTGACCGCCGATGTTCTTGAAACGTTGCCGGCTACCACTGGCCAAAAGGTTGGTTATCGCGGTGCTGAGATCACTGAAAATGGAACAGTGATTATGGTCGGATGCGGCTCCAGTCATGGAGTTGCACCTCTAACAGACAACGCCAGCCCGTTTCATTTTGCTCGCCAAAGAATGCAACTTGTTGAAGCTCCTCATATGCATACATCAATGTGCTTCATTCCTAGCGGTCAACCGACGCCAAACATCGGTGATCACATAGATGTTCAGCGCCCATTAATTACTGCAGTTGTTGATCGTATTGACTGGGCCTAATTCTTCGTGAATGACTTCAATCATCCTGCCGGCGGTTCAACGAGTTTTGGAACTACTCGCCGGATCGGCCTCGATGTCACGCGGGCTATCGCTCTCATCGGCGTTGTAGTGATGAACTTTTACGGCACTCTTCATAATTGGCTCAATGATTGGAGCATCGGGACTGATTTTTGGCACCGAGTCTTCAATGTCTATACCGGGGCACTTAGTACTCGGTTTGCCGCAACATTTGTTCTTGTTGCCGGAATCGGGACAGCTCTGTTTTCGCGCAAGGTATATGAGAACCAACAAGACGTCGCCAAGCATCGAATGCGACTGCTTCGACGAGGAGCAGTACTTCTCTTTGGTGGCTATCTCTTAAATCATGCGTGGCCCGGAACAATTCTGTTTTATTACGGTGCCTATTTCATGCTCAGCGCGATTTTCATTATGTGGAAGTCCCGTTCAATTATCTTGATTGCCCTTGCAACGG
>JBIKOO010000143.1:0-3407 GCA_044358015.1 Ilumatobacteraceae bacterium | reverse complement strand
CCCGTTGCGACTTCCATGAACGATCGGTGACGATCCATTCATTGTTGATCAAGGCTTCAAAAACCAATGAGCCTGCACCTAATGAGTACGTCGGTGGTACCGGGACCCACCATGAAGTGGACTCACCAAAATGGCGTGCCGTAATGGCAAAAACGTTGGTTCCGCGCACTAAGTACGGTGCCACATCAACGACGTCGTAGTGCGCACTGCGGGGTTCTGCGCGCACCGGACCACGAGCAACCACACTGCCGTTAACGCGCAAGATATAACGCCCATCAACCCAGATTCGAGCAGGGGCGGTTGGGGGTAATTCTGACACTTCACATTCGCGTCGGAAGAGAACAACCTTGTCCGTCGGGTCGCTCATGACTGGGCGGGTGGCCGTTTCCATCGTCAATGCTGGAGGACCATGCCAAATCCAACGAGCCTTCCAATTTGGTTCAAAAGGATCTGGATGAATGAGTTGCACACCTACCCCATTTCTTTGCCGGTGCCTCGTGCTGAACCTAGCAGTCATAGTGCTGAGTGAGCGATGAGTGGATATGTCAAAGTGGTGCTGTGCTTGAATGCGTCGTCAACATCAGTGAAGGTCGCAATCGTGATGTTTTGCAACAACTTGTTGCCGCCTGCGCTGATGATCTTCTTGATGTTCATGTTGACCCCGACCACAACCGCAGTGTCTTTACTCTGCTTGACGTTGATGCGCCGCGTCGACTTGCTCGTCAAGCTGTTGAGTTACTCCACCTTGATGCGCATCAAGGTGTTCACCCGCGACTTGGTGTCGTCGATGTTGTCCCATTCGTGCCACTAGAGGGTTCAACGATGGATGATGCGATTGTTGCGCGCGATGCATTTGCCAACTGGGTCAGTTCAGAATTATTGGTACCGTGTTTTCTCTACGGCACCGAACGAACGTTGCCTGATATTCGTCGCGATGCTTGGACTCTTCTGCAACCGCAATGCGGTCCGAGTATCCCCCACCTGACTGCTGGTGCGATGTGTGTGGGCGCACGAGAATATTTAGTCGCCTACAACGTCTGGCTTGATGCCAACGCTTCTGAAAGTTCAGCACGTGAAATTGCGCGCGCGGTTCGGGGCGACGGTATTCGAACTTTGGCATTACAAGTCGGTGATCAGTGGCAAGTCAGCATGAACCTGATCGAACCTGAACGCATCGGGCCCGACATTGCGACTGATCGGGTGGTCAACATCGCCCATCAACACAACATTGCAATTGACCATTGTGAACTCGTCGGTCTCATCGCCCACAGCGCGCTGAAGAAGATTTCTGAAAACCGTTGGAATGAACTTGATCTCAGTTCAGAACACACCATCGAATTTCGCCGTCAACACGGCTACACATTCGTGGCCTAGCGCGAAAACTCAGGCGGTGGCGATACGACGATTTGATTGAGCGCGCTGACGACGCAAACGACGACGTTCACGCTCGGACAAGCCGCCCCAAATGCCGAACTTCTCGCCATTCACCAGGGCGTACTCAAGGCAATCCATGCGGACAACACAGCCACGGCACACTTCTTTGGCCTCACGGGTGGAAGCTCCGCGCTCGGGGAAAAAGAGGTCGGGGTCGACACCCAAGCAGTTCGCTTGGTCCTGCCAGTTGTTGTTCTCGCTCATCGATTCGTTCATGTGGCTGCCTGCCATCTTGACCCTTAGGTCACTCGTGTGTGGTTCTTGTCCGCGCATTGCGCAGGGCAGTTCCACACGTGTAACTACATGCATGTCATTCTGCTCTATCGGCGACCCCTAATGCAAGGGGAAATTTGACAAAAGCCCTGACAGATGGCAGCGCGCAAGCGCACAAGAGATTTTCTTGAGACGACTCAACCCGAGATTTCTTCAACCGCGAATGAAGTACGGGTTACTCGGTTGGCCCCCGGCAAGGTGTTCAAGGATGGCGAGCGACTGCGCGGGCGACGCCGAGCCTTGCTCGAGCGCAGCGACTGTGGCTTGATGATTATTGCGATAGACCGCTTCGGCGTCATCGGCCTCGGGGTTCACCCATACCGCTGTGAGCAGGACAAATGCGTCACTTTGACCAATTTCAACGAATCGTGTCGAGGCATATTCGGTGACTCCATGGGCAACCCCGGCTTGAGCGGCTCCCCACGTGAGTTCGCCATGACGATCGTTGGCAATCGCCGCCTTGTTGACGAATAACGTTGCCGGAGTGACTGGCACATTGGGTTTCCACACCACCAAAAACGGGATGTGCCCCACTTTTGGCGATCCCAAAGTAGTGACAAATGCCCCGCCCACTGGTCCAGATTTTTCTCCCAAAACAGTGTTGATATGCGCTGCATTCGCGCCATCGCCCGCAAAACCTTCGCCTACTTCAAACCATTCACTCATCACAGGTCTCCATTGTCTTGCGTGGGTAGTCGTCCGTAACGCGACATTTTGAGCGTGTCAGTTGAGTCGGTACCGGGTTTGGTGTCGTAGGCCAAGAGCGCAACGTAGCGCGGTACCTCGCCTTCGATAGGTGTCACCCGATGCATACTCCAACGCCCGTTGAACAACATCAAGGTTCCTGGGGTCATCGGTTCAGTGCGCACAGACTCTGCCGACTGTCCATTCATGACTTTTTGAATCGTCTCGTAATTTGGTTGCTCAGCATTCCGAATCTGTTTGGCATTTTCAAAATGACCACCGCTTAATGACGACTGAATCGCAATTGACACAACAAAATCAGTCATATCGAAGTGCCAACCCAGCGAATCACCAGCGCGCATCACAGCAAGATTGAGTGCACCAAACGGGTCGGCGTAACGAAACAGTTCGTTCAGCCCAAGACATTGACGAATGAAATCAAGTAACGGGTCCCATTCGTAGAGCGCTCGCAAACCATCATCATGAGCAAATTGGTCATACGCAACAACTTCAACTGAACTCTGAGTGATCGTGTTTCGCGGATGCTCGACCGGAAATGACTCATCGGCTGGTCCGAGGTAAGGCGTGGCGCGTGAAGCCGACCGAAATGCGCAAGGCGCAAGTGCATCAGATTGCTGACGCAAAATTTCGACTGCTTCAAGCGTCAAAAAGTCGGGCAAAACACATACGCCTTGCGTCGTGACTTGTTCGAGGCACGATGCAATCAGGCCCTGATCGTTCAGGTGGTAGCGGTGCGTATTGATCATTTGCGCAGGAAGCACAGTATGAGAGTAACTGACTCGCCTACGCTGAAAACATGCCCATTCATTTACGAGCCGAACCAGGTGACTACGCCCCCGCTGTTTTGTGCCCTGGCGACCCCCGCCGCGCCAAGTACATCGCCGAAACCTTCTTCGATCCGGGCGCGCGCTTGGTCAACGAGGAACGAGGCATGTTGGGCTACACCGGCACATTCGAAGGTAAGCCCATCAGCGTTCAGACCACTGGCATGGGTG
>JBIKOO010000017.1:0-32209 GCA_044358015.1 Ilumatobacteraceae bacterium | reverse complement strand
GCACCAACGCAATTTCAAATTTGTCTTGCTCGTGATTCACGCCGTAGACATGCGGTTGACGATGTTGTCCATAAAGATGCGGGTCAACATCGGCGCCGCCCATCAACACCAATGCTCCGAAGCCCGATAACAGTTCAACTGCTTGTTCATGGCTTATCTCACGAGGCGTCAACGTAAGAGGTTCTCCTCCGGCCCGCAAAACAGCGTCTAGATACACGCGGCCCGCAAAAGAAATCTCGCTACGAGATACACGACCAGCAGCGGCTATGCGACCGGCGACTGCAATCAGTGGACGACTCATACTTTCAGACTAACGAGATACCGCGCTCAGCGACTTACGAACCGCACTCGCAAGGTCACCTTTATTGCCAACTTTGATCGTTCCAAGTTGCAGCCATTGAGCCATTAAACGCAACTCGTCCGCGAGGGCCTCCGCTACTTGTTTCTTGTGAGCGTGTGTTTCAGAGAAAATCCCAGGGACCAACAATGTGTTGTTGTGACGATCGGCTTTGAGATCAACGCGCGCCACGAGACGATCGCCGAACAAGAACGGCAAAACGTAGTAGCCGTATTTGCGTTTCGCAGCAGGTGTGTAGATCTCAATTCGGTAATGGAAATCAAACAAATTTTCGGCACGTGGCCGGTTCCATACCACCGGATCAAACATTGACAAAAGTGCTTGAGCATTCACTAATCGGGGCGAGCGCGCATCTCGATGAAGAAACCATTTCTCCTTGGAGTCCTCAATAGTTGCTGGCACCAACTGTCCGCCTTCGATGAGTTCGTCGATTCGTGGTCGTGCTACTGCCGGCTTCAAACGAAAATAGTCCGCAATATCTTTGGCAGTTGCAATGCCTAACGAGCGAGCGCCCATTTCAAGAAGTTCACGCTGTGCATCATGAACGCTTGGTGTTGGTGCCTGCAGATGTTGAGTGGGTATAACACGCTCAGGCAAGTCGTATAGCCGAGCAAAGTCGTTTGGTCGGCGTGTCGCAGTGACCCGCCCGCACATGAACAAATACTCCAACGCCAACTTCGCGTAATCCCAATCCCACCATTGACCCTTTTTCTCGGTTCGCTCGGATAATTCACCAGCGACCAAAGGCCCTTCGGCAACAACACGTTGAAAAACCTCTTCAACATACTTAGGTCGTTGTTTCAAGAGTTGTTCGGCACTACGCCATGGTCCGTCAAGCGACTGTTCCATTTTCCAGCGCCATAGTCGGTGATGTTCGGTGCGCACATGAGCGGCTTCATGTCCCCAATACTCAAAAAGCTCGCCGTCTCTCGTTGCAGCAGAAATGAAATCGCGCGGATGAGCACCAAGTCGCGAAAACAACGGCAGTTCTTGACTACGAACTAATACATTCACCGAATCAATCTGAATGAGATTGATGTGATCAAGAACTTTTCGTAAGTGCCGACGATCGGTGCGACCAGATGGCCGATCCTGCGCAAATCCCTGAGCCCCCAACGCAATACGTCGCGCTTGTGTCGCGCTGAGTTGGACAACTCCAGAATTCATCTATTGCAAAACTCAGTGGACTAAATCAGTCAGCAACAGTGATGGTGACCGACTTGATCACCACGTCGGTCACGGGGCGATCGCCACGTGCCGTCGGAACATTTTGCATGGCTTCAACAACATCGAGGCCCTTCACAACCTGACCGAACAACGCGTAAGCGGGCGGCAAGCTGACACCGCTCGGGCCACTGATCAAAAAGAACTGTGAACCGTTGGTGTTGGGTCCAGCATTGGCCATTGCCAATGAACCGATCTGGTACTGGCCAGCCTTGGGCAGTTCGTCAGCGAACTTGTAACCAGGGCCGCCCGTACCGGTGCCAGTCGGGTCGCCACCTTGGCAAACAAATCCCTGAATGATGCGGTGGAAGATGATGCCGTCGTAGTAGTGATTGAGCGCCAAGAAGATGAAGCTGTTCACGGTACGAGGTGCCTTGATGGCGTCGAGGGCAATGACCAGAGTGCCCATCGAGGTTTCCATGGTGGCGGTATAACGCTTGGTAACGTCGATCCCCATTTCGGGCTCAGAAGAGAACTTCTGGCACTTGGGTGCGGATCCGTCAAAAGGGGGGAAAGTTGTGGACATGGATTGAAACACTATCTGCCGACTACTCTGAGCCCATGTCCTCGCCGGAATCAACCAACGAAGAATCAACAACACTCATCGATCTTGACGCCATTGAGCGCGATTTGGCCGATGTGGAAATGGCCTTGAGCCGTCTTGATGCGGGCACCTATTGGGTGGACGAAATCACGGGCCAACCTTTGCCCGATGCAGTGCTCGAAGCCAACCCGTTGGCTCGCCGCAACCCCGCATAGCCAGCACCCTTTGGCAGTTCTTGCCAAGGAACTAACAGAAGTTGTCAAATGTCCCTCAAAAGTTTTGGTACTTTTTTATGCGGCGGGGCGAGACCGTCCCCCTTGAGCGGAGGGAAAGTTATGGAAAACGATGAGATTCAAAGTCTCAAAAATCAGCTAGAAACATTACAAGTTCAACTTAACCAACTAGAAGCTGCAAGCGAACCAGAGCGTGCATCTCGCCGCAATATGTTGCGACTAGCAGGTGGAGCCGCAGTCGGCGCAGTCGCTGGTGGTCTTGCGTTTGGTGCACAACCTGCAAACGCAGCAGGTCTACTCGCCGACAAAGTTGAAAAAGGTATTGATAACGCCGTCAATAGTCCGACCATTCTTAATGGTGCGGGTTTCACCTCTAGTGGCGGGCGAGGGATTCTTCACATCACTGATGACAACACCGTTACAAATGGCTCAGTAATTGATGCGGGCATCACCGTTTCTGCCAATGACATCAAAATCAGAACAGGACTTGCTGTTGTCGCTTCGGACTACGGCGCAAAACTCGATAGCCCAATTCCTTTAAAACTAATGGACAGTTCAAGTTCGGTAGCACCTACCGTTGCAAGTGGATATAAAGGTCAATTCAAAGTCGTCGGAAGTGACTTGTGGTATGCAGTTGCTGGAAATATTGGCGTAAATTCGGCTCGCTGGCGAAAAATTGCTTCGTTGCACACCAACCTGAACCGTGAAAGTGCCCCACCTCGGACTCTTAGTACAGCCGCTAGCAAGGGTGACTTGGTGTTGGACTCAAATGGCGATTTCTGGCTGTGCACGGTTGCCGGCACGCCAGGAACATGGACCCAACTTGGAGCCCCGATCAACCCACAATTCGTCGCAATTGACCCAATCCGCGCATACGACTCACGTAAAGCTGCCTATACGACCAACGGTGTGATGGCGCCAAATTCATCACGCGTAATCTCCGTTGCCGACGCCCATGACAGCGAAGGCGCAGTTACCACGGCGAACGCAGTTCCTGACGGAGCAACTGCGGTGGCGTTTAATATCACAGCTACAGGTGCTAACGGCGGAAATTTCTTTTCGGTTAATCCGGGCGATGCTGCCTCTTACACAGCTTCAACTGTCAACTTTGCTGCAGGGCTTGACATCGCAAATGCTTCTGTCGTAAAGCTTGATTCCAGTCGACAGATTAAAGTTTTTTGCGGCGGAGATGTTGGAAGCGCTCATGTCATCATTGACATCGTCGGTTATTACCAATAGCTGAACCTTAGTTTGCTCCTAGTGCAAAAGAATAAAACAGCGGGTGTCACTTGGCGACTCTCAACGCCAAGTGACACCCTGTTTGCTTACCAAGTCGCGGTTGCCAACGATCCACGATGGTGGCGGGCTTGTAAAAATGGCCTGTCACCTCAATCGGTTATTGAGGTGGCAAAATCGTTCGCCGCAGGAGTTGTCATCAGTAACGAGGCAAGAGATTTAGGTATCGCTTTTTTAAGCGAAACCGGCGCAGCCGGAACCGGAATGCTTGATATTTGGTCTCTTCAGGATTCAGAGGCGATTGAAAGTGTCTCCGACATCATCTCTGAAATACTCAGAGCGGCCTTTTCTGCTTCAAATATCCGGGCTCTGTATTTTGAACGCTTTGAAAATGATGTTGATTTGCTGGGATATTCGCGACCTTGGTGGAAACTCCAAATTGAGTACCCGGATTTCGCAATGATTCAAGGAAAATATGAAAATCGAACCTGTTGGGTATTGACGCGAAGCGACTTTGAGATTCATTCTTCGTCAATTATGGATTCCGAAGCATGATTATTCACACCTCCCGAGCAATTTTTCGACCCATTACGCCAGACGATTACACCAGTCTGTACAACATTGAGAATGACCCCCTATCCACTTCTACCTGGAGGTATAAAACCGGAATGCCCCCGCCAGAAGAATATGAGTCAGCGCTATGGCGTCAGACTGATGCCATCTGGGTCGTAGAAGGTCGGGAGAGCCACCAAATTATCGGTTACCTGCAACTTCATGATGTCGACCTTCGTGCTCAACATGGTTGGTTTTCTATCTATTCTCGAGCTGATAGTCGCGGTAGTGGTTTTGTGATGGAGGGTTTGATGGCCTTCTGTGAGGCTGTATTTAACGAGTGGCCACTTCGCTGGATCTACGCACATTCTTTAGAACAAAACGTTCATTCATTTGGTTCCGGCATTCGCCGTGGCGATGCAGTTCGCCTAGGCATACTTCAAGATCGAATGTTGATTGACGGTGTGCTTTCTGATGTACATGTCATCGGAATATCTCGTGAAAGTTGGATGTCAAGCAAATTGAGAGAACGTTTCAATCGTCTCCGTAATCGCTGATAGTTCTCAGTCGGCAAGACTAAGAACATGAGCCACAGCATTCAGCAGCGCACCATTCGCACTAACGGCGTCGATCTTGTTGTTACCGAGGCCGGAGACCCGTCGGGTCCGTGCATCATCTTGAGCCACGGCTTCCCCGAGTCAGCGCATTCGTGGCGTCACCAGATGCAGCCACTCGCCGATGCTGGATATCACGTACTCGCACCAGACCAACGTGGGTATGGCTTTTCGTCATCGCCAAAAAATGTCACCGACTACGGCATCCAAAATCTCACTGGTGACTTAGCCGGATTACTTGATGCCACCGGCCACGACGATGCAATTTTTGTTGGTCATGACTGGGGCGCTTTGGTGGTCTGGGAAATGGGCCGACTACATCCCGATCGTGTCAAAGCCATTTGTGCAGTGAGTGTTCCGTTCACACCATGGCCGATGAAGCCCACTGAACTTTTCAAGATGATGTTCACCGATCGCTTCTTCTACATGTTGTACTTCCAAGAAGTTGGTCCAGCCGAAAAAGAACTCGGCGCCGATATTCGCCATACGATGCATCAGTTCATGTGGGCAGCTTCTGGCGCGATGTACAAACCAGGTCCCACCGACCCCGCTGAACTCCCCCCAATGGCTGGCACTGGTTTCTTAGACATGTTCAAAGATGTCCCCAACCATCTACCAACTTGGTTAACCCAAGACGATCTCGATTACTACGTCAAGCAATTCACGAACAGTGGATTCTTTGGCCCGGTGAGTTGGTATCGCAATCTTGATGCCAACTACGAAGTGTTGAAAGACATTCCGATCGATCGCATTTCGATGCCCACATTCTTTATCGGCGGTGACAAAGATGGCGTGATTGCGTCACGTCTAGACACGCTTGATGCAGTGAACGGCATGACGCCTAACTACAAGGGCAGTGTGATTATTCCGGGCGCTGGTCACTGGACCCAGCAAGAAATGCCCGACGAATTCAACGCGGCGTTGATGGGGTTCTTGAAGACCCTCTAAAGGGTTGCGCCCATACCTTGGTTGCATCAACTCCGTGAGGCGGCCAATTGTCATCACTTGAATACGCATGCCATTCAAATGGATTGCGATAGTACGCCGTTGCATCAACCTCATCAATCAACTTTGTTTTTCGTCCAGCCACAAGCCACTTCACCGTTGCAACAACTGAGCCAACTGCAAACCAGCCGGCATAGACGACCGGATAAATCGGTCCGAACATTCGGGCTTGCCACACATGTTGATCTTCGTGATGGGTGACTAACTTGCGACGACGTTCGCTCATTGTTCCGTCACGATCGGCCGCGCCATTTACGACATATCCAAATGTCACCGCAAAACCGCGGCGCAGAATCAAACCCTTCTCAAAGGTCATTCGATTCTGTCGAGTCGTCAAAGATTCATCAATGTGAGCACCAGTTGCTGCATTCACACCAGTTGCAACAACAGAAGCGGTTGTCGTCGCCAAGGCCCATGTGTGATCAAGAACAAACGCACCGACGCCACGGGTTGATTTCCAGTCGTACATGTGTCGTGCACCCGAAACCGCACCACTTAAGGCACCGATTGCTGTTCCCAAAACTGGGAAGCCCACAATTCGACCGGTGATGCCACCTAGTAACGCTCCGGCGATACCAACGGTGATTGCTTCTTGCGGAACCTTGCTCACCAGATAAAACCTTTATGCCCTAACGATAGAAAATCCATGAGCGCCGCAACCGAGACATGCAGAGCAATACCCCACCACACACTTTTAGTGCGGTACGCCAGGTACCCCATCACGATTCCACCGATGATCGCTGCCAATGCTTCAACTGGTGGTTTGGAGAAATGGATCATCAAATACGGAATCGTCGCAATGAAAATTGATGCCTGGCCAAATCGCTTCGCTAAACCCAAAACGAGAAATCCGCGAAAGAAAGTTTCGACGGCAACGAACTGCAACACATAAAAGATCCACCAAATGCGTAAGTCCGACCAGGCACCTTCTTGGCCGCGAAATACTTCAAATAGTGGATAACTCTCTTGAAACTCGGTGGTCGTACTGGCAACTACAACAAACGGAACCGCAATCACAAGCAAGATCGCGTAGTACTTCCAGTGACTCGACGTGCCCCGAAACTTCCAGCCGATATCAATTGGCTTCATGCCGATGAATCGAACAACGATCATCGGCACTATCAGATAGCTCACTATCTGCGTTCCTGCCCACCAACACATTTCAGCCAAACGCGTTGTGGTGTCCGGTATGTAGCGAATTCCGAATCGACCAAACCACAAACTGAAAAGTGCGGCAACGAAAATAACTACCGAGCGACGATCAAGATCGTCGCTCACTTTCGTTTCTGTCACCGTTCGCGGAGCTTAGAAAGCAGTCGCAAGATTTCGAGATAGAGCCACACCACGGTGACCATGACTCCGAAAGCTGCATACCACTCTGTTGACTCGGGCATTCCTTGCTTGGATCCACGCTCAATGAAATCGAAGTCGAGAGCCAAGTTAAATGCGGCCAAGCCAGCAACTAAGAAACTAAATCCGATGCCGAAGAGACTTGTTGACTGAATGAATGGTGGCGTTGCACCGAACAGGCTCATCAACAAAGAAACGCCATAAAACAAAGCGACTCCCATGGTGGCGCCAATCACGATTCGACGAAAACGATCGGTCACCTTGATGATGCGCAGGCTGTACATCGCCAACATCACTGCGAAAACTGCAATCGTTGCACCGGCTGCTTGCACCACAATGCCGTCGTAGTACGTCTCATACGCTTTGCTAATTGCACCAACAAATAAACCTTCGGCAATCGCGTACACCGGAGCCAAGAACTTGGCGAGGTGTGGTTTGAAGGCCAATACAATCGCTAGAACAAAACCGACCAACAAACCACCAATGGCGTATGCCGGGAACTTATATACCTCGCCTTGCGGAGCATCCACTCCGAGCCAACCGACAACTGCCGCGGCAAGTAAAAGAAGGAACAGCACAGCAGTCGCACTCGCCGTACCAGCAACGGTCATCGTGCGACCTGTCGGTACCCATGGGGTGGTGGGTCCATCATTGACCGCACCAGTATTTCCTTGACGAGTCGACTGGTCAGGTGCCGCCCATCCAGAATCGTTCGCGGTCGCAGCTTGTTCAAGACGCTTCTCGTTGAGCAGTGGATTAGACATAGCATTTCTCCTTTTTGCGTACACGATCGGACGAGCAAAACCTCACAAAATCGTTATTTCTTCAGGTTACCGACAATAAATCCCGGTGTCATGACAGCCAATATTTCCACACTTTTTTGGAGAACTTTGCGTCGGCGGTTGTGTCGGCGATTGTGGTCGGTATCGTTCCCGCCACTACTGCAATTCTCGGAGAAGTGAGGTTCTTAAGTGGCCAAGGATCGCGTTGATCGTGATGAAGAAGACCTCGTCCGTCTTTACTTATCAGACATCGGGCAATACACGTTGCTCACCAAAGATGACGAAGTTCGTCTCGCCAAGCAGATCGAAGCTGGCAAGGCCGCTAAAGAAGAATCTGAAGTAAATGAAGGTAAGGCACTCACGCCGGCCAAGAAGCGCGAACTGCGCAACCTCATCAAAGATGGTGAAAATGCCGAGCGTTCGTTCGTGCAGTCCAACCTTCGTTTGGTGGTCTCGATCGCCAAGAAGTACCAGGCTTCTGGCCTTCCCTTGCTCGACCTCATCCAAGAGGGCAACCTCGGTCTCATGCACGCCGTCGAAAAGTTTGACTGGCGCAAGGGATTCAAATTCTCGACGTATGCCACGTGGTGGATTCGTCAGGCGATTACTCGTGGTATTGCCAACACTGGCCGCACCATTCGCCTCCCAGTCCACGCCGGAGACACCCTTGCTCGTCTCCAGAAGGCTCGCTCACGCCTGGAGCTGAAGTTTGGTCGTCAGCCAACGTTGCGTGAACTCGCTGCCGAAGTTGAAATGCCTGAAGACAAGGTCACCGAAGCATTGCGCTTCGCTGCCGAACCTTTGTCGCTCAGCGAACCGCTCCGCGAAGATGGCGATGCCGAACTTGGTGACGTGGTTGAAGACCGTTCGGCTGAAAGCCCCTTCGAAGTTGCGGCCACTGCGCTGCTTCCCGAAGAGATTCAGCGTCTCTTGGCTCCGCTCGACGAGCGCGAACGTGAGATTTTGAAGTTGCGCTTTGGTCTTGATCGGGGCGAACCTCGCACCCTTGAAGAGGTCGGCGAACACTTCAACCTCACCCGTGAGCGCATTCGTCAGATTGAAGCTCGTGCGATGAGCAAGTTGCGTCACCCGTCGAGCGACACTGGCGCCCGCGACCTCCTCGCCGTCTAACCAGCGATCTGGTCGTAAAAAACTTAGGTTTTCTACTACTTCAACAGACCAGATCGCTCAGTTTTTCGCGTCAGATTGGTTTTGACATCAACTAGGTGCTTTCCACCTGGCGTAAATGTCTTTGACTTGTTGTGCCACCATGCTCGGCCGGCGAACGATTTGTGCCCATGTAAATCGCACGCCGATGTAACCCGCCGCCAGCAACTTGGCGGTTCGTTCACGATCAAACTCGAATTGATCTTTATCAAGACCGTGATATCGCCATCCCTCGCATTCGAGGTAGATATTTGTTCCGGTCAGCAAGAAGTCCACTTCGTATCCAGCAACGCGAGCATGAAACTCCATTGGAGGTAAACCAAATCGCCGAGCCACACGGGCCATTTCTTCTTCAAGCACCGAATCTGGGGCCTTCTCGTGAAGTGCCAGTTGATGTAGCGCACTTCGTAATGCAACAATCCCGTGGCGTCCATGTTGACTGTGCCGCATCAGCGCTTTGTCAACCGATTCAAAAGTAACAAGACCTTTAATCACAAAGATCTGCAATGTTCGATCTACATCCCAGTGAGAAACAACTCCTAAATCAAGCAATGTCCGCAACGGATTCGTGACGGCAATTCCATCAATCTCTCTGGGACGAAGATCCATCATGTCGCGCGGTCGATGAAATTTGGTATTTGGCAATGTCAAAGTTGTCTGGCGATCGGCGCGCACAACATCAATAGGTTGGTGCCCCACTACATCAGCACCATAGAGAAAAGCCGCCGAACGATGACTAGCAATTGCCCCGTCGCCCGCCGCAGCCACTGCCGCCGCGATCAAACCTTTTGGATCCAGCGAACGACCGGTCTCTATTCCGATACCGGGCATCACTTCATCAAAAAATCCGTTGGCTCGCGCAGTGCGCCATGAGTGAGCAGAGTGTCCACGGGCGAGGACGACATCGCGATGAATGAGTCGATGCGGTCCAATTGCAAGAGTCCGCAGAATGTCTGGAGTTAAACGAGCCATGCACAACTGTGGGAATCAGCCCATCAGTTGCGGAATAGCATCGATCTGGTCTGGCGAAGTGGCAGAAAACCTCAGTTAATTCCGACCAGATCGCTTACTTTTTGCGGCGGCGTTGACGCTCCATCAAGCTGCACCAGTCCCACTGGGCACCACCCATCGCGGTGACTTCAGCGAGCATCTGGCCAACCATTGACGTCACCGGCAACGGCACATTCATTGACGCAGCTTCATCAAGCACAAGCCCGATGTCTTTGCGCATCAACGTGGTCGAGAATCCGTAGTTGTATTCACCGGCCACCATTTTCTCGGCGCGATTCGCCATCTGCCACGACGCCGATGAACCTTGCAACATCACGTGAATCACTTTTTGCACATCAAGTCCGGCGGTCTCGGCAAAGTCGAGTCCTTCGGCTAATGCTTGACACACACCCACAACACAAATCTGATTGGTCATCTTGGTGATTTGCCCAGCACCTGATTCGCCCATCAACGTCATGCGCGCGGCATAAGCCGACATCACCGTTTCAGCTGACGCAAATGCTTTCTCGTCACCACCAGCCATCACCGTGAGCGTTCCGTTACGCGCACCATCGACACCACCTGACACTGGCGCATCCAAAAATGCTGATCCAACGTCGGCAACTCGAGCCGCAACAACTCGTGAACCCTCGGCAGATGTTGTTGAGTGATCAATCCACACTGTGCCCTTGGCTAGTTCGTTAATGACTCCATCGGCAACGGCAAACAATTCGCGATCGGCGGGCAACGAGGTAATCACATACTCGCGACCACGAACAGCATCAGTGGGACTGGCAACTGCAGCACCACCATTTTCGGCAACCCACTTGTCGGCCATTCCCGGCACAACATCACACACCACAACGTCGTGGCCACCTTTGGCCAAGTGTGCGGCCATATGCCAACCCATGCGACCAATACCAATGAAAGCAATCTTGCTCATGCTGGTACTCCAGGCTTGCCGCGATCAGCCAAGGTAAATCCACCAGCGAGGCGTGCGTGTACTCGTCCACCAACACCCATGGCCAAGATCACCACCATCTCGTTGGGCTTGGGTCCATCGGGAACACCAACTTCAATGGCGTCGTAATGACTACCTACGTAGCTCCAATCCATATGCGTGATCGGCACATCAAGACGTGCTCCCATTACCGCAACTTTTTTGGTGGACGGCACAATCGATGTTCCCTTACCGAGGGCAGCGCGCATGCCTCCGCCACCTGGAATATGCCACATTGCGCCATGTTCAATTTCGCCAGCCGAACCAACAATGATTCCTTTGCCGTATCCATCAATCTTCGACGCGTCTCCACCGAGGTGACCGATCAGAATGTTTCCGAGACGCTCACCGAGTGCGCGCAGTTCATCAACCGCTGGGCTCAGATCGTCGACGTACTTGCCCACATAAGGATTAGTAACAACCGCGGCGACGGCACCCTTCATTGCAGGTGTCGCAGGAATAGGTCCATTGACCCCTGATGAATGATCATGAAAAATCTCTTCAACAATCGTGACGATCTTGCGCACTTCGAACAACATGTTCTCTCCCTAGAAAATTGATATGGCGGAGGTGGACGGGAATCGAACCCGCCGGACGAGGTTCACTCGTCCCAACCGCTTTGAAGGCGGCGGAGCCCACCAGGTACCCGGACACCTCCACTATTTAGGGTAGTCACCTCAAACCTAAAGCACGTGCTCACACTTCCCCATCACATCAATTTTGCGGAGTTTTATGATCACTATTTTCTCGTCACCAAAAGGTGGCTCAGGTACGTCAGTCGCAGCCGCCAGTTTGGCAATCGTGAGTTCATCCACAACTCGCACACTTTTGGTTGATCTCGCCGGAGATCAGGCCGCAATTTTGGGTCTCCCAGAACCTCCTGTTGGTCTCAGCGACTGGGTTAATGAAATGACTCATCACAACTTTGATGAGATTCTCATTGACTGCGACAACAATCTCTTTCTCGCGCCATCGGGCAGTTTTGATTTTGACATTCTGACCGTCAACGCTTGGAAGAATCTTTCGCAAGCCCTCGCGCGCAAAGTCGACGATGAATTCAACATCATCATCGACTTTGGCACCGAAGAGATGCCACTTGCACTCAGCAGATTTCCTCATCAGCACTACATCGTGACTCGACCTTGCTATTTGTCACTTCGCCGCGCCGTCAATCTTGAAAAATCATTCTCGGGTGTCATCGTGATTCACGAACCCGATCGAGTTCTGACAACTAGCGATATTGAGTCGGTACTGAAGTTGAAATGTGTCGCCGAAGTTCCGTACTCCCGAGAAATTTCACGTCGAGTCGACTCTGGGCTTTTGAAGTCACGCTTACCCATGTCGCTTCAAACCGCCCTCATGCCTCTCGTGCAACTTGACATCAATTTATGAAAGCACAGCTTTTACCACCACAACTACATGAATATTTCAGTGACTCAACTGTGACCGACATCTTGGTTAACCAATCAACTGAGGTGTGGATTGAACGTCACGGAATATTGGAAAGGGGCAATGACCTTCAGCCTGGTCAAATTGAAATCGCTCTTGAACGCATTCTGACTCCGCTGGGACGACGACTTGATCGCCTCTCGCCCATTGTTGATGCGCGGCTGCCCGACGGAACCAGAGTGTGTGCGGTCATTCATCCGATTGCTGTTCATGGCACCAATGCAGCGTTTCGACTCTTCCGACAGGAGGTCTTCGCACTTAATGACTTCTGCGAAGACTCCAACCAACAATCTCTTCACGAAGTGCTTCTCAAACTTTCTCAATCGCAACACAATATTTTGATCACGGGTGCAACCGGTTCAGGAAAAACTTGTTTGGTTTCTTCGTTAGTTTCAGATCACAGTGACCAGACATCAACCACAAGTGAACGCATTATCGTCATTGAAGACACCCATGAACTGGTGATTTCACATCCACATACCGTGCGACTTGAAACTCGCAATGCCACTGCCGAAGGCCGTGGCCACGTTTCGCTCGATGATCTTTTGCGCTCGGCTCTTCGTCTGCGACCTGATCGTCTGATCGTTGGAGAAGTTCGAGGTCTAGAGGCTCTGACCCTTGTCCAGGCAATGAATACTGGTCATTCGCGCTGCTTAGCAACGATGCATGCCAACTCGGCATTGGACGGATTGCACCGCCTTGATCTTCTCACCATGCAGGCAGCCCCAGGTTGGACATTGCAAGATGCCCGCCACATGGTTGATTCGGCGATTGATGTTGTGATTCATATGAGCCGTCAACCCTATGGAAAACGCTCGGTCACTCAAATCGCCGAGGTCATCTCGTCGCCACCCGCCGAATCACATCCACCCCGTCTGCACTACATCTATCGCCACCATGATTCGTAAACTTCAGATGTCTCGTTTATTCGCCCGACGACGGGCGAGGCGACGCCTTTTACAATTCGATCTCTACGGGAACGACAATCTCATTGATGCCTTGTCAACAATGAGCCGCCACACTCGCTCAGGATTATCGCTCGCTGCTTCCTTACAGATTTCTGTATCCGCACATCCGTGCGATTTGCTCGTTCAACTACACAACTTAGTAACGCGCGGTTTCTCAATTGGAAATGCCTGCCGCAAGATCCTTGATGCTCTACCGGAGTCAAAAGCAAACAGTGACTGCATCATGGTGTTGCATGTGATTGCTCTTGCAAATGAAGTGGGCGGAGATATTGCACAGCAGATTGATGCACTCGTCGACACGCTTCTTGATCGATCGCAAGCAAAACTCGAACGACAAACCCAGGCCGCAACGGCTACCGCATCGATGCGGCTCATCACATGGTTGCCCGTCATTTGTGGAGCCTGGATTGTGAGCGATAGTCCCGCAGTTCGACAGGTGCTACTGGCCACTCCACTCGGCTGGGCCTGCCTCACGATTGGAGTTGGTCTGAACCTTCTCGGCCGCACTTGGACGAAACGATTGGTGCACTCGTGATCATCGTCTTTGGTCTCATCGCACTATTTTTCTTATGGAGACGAGCAAAGAAGCGGTTGTTTGAACGTCAAGATCGCGCTGTAACCGAGGCATTTCCCGACTGTATTGATCTTTTCAGTGCAACCCTTCGTGCCGGCTATTCACCTGCGCAAGGAATCAATTTTCTTGGTCAACATGCGCCGCAAATTTTGCGGCTGCATTTCATTGCTGCGACACGGCGAATTGACGAAGGTGAGAGATTCTCTGAGGCAATGCGACAACTTCAAAGCGAAATCGGCCCAGTGAGCCAACCAATGTGTGAAGTTCTCATCGCCGGCGACCGACTCGGAATTCCAGTTGAAAACTTACTGTTTCAGCTCGGCAATGAAGCCCGCACCAATCGACGTCGACGTGCCGAAACTCAGGCCCGCCAACTTCCCATACAACTTTCTCTTCCCCTCGTGATGTGCACTCTTCCGTCGTTCATCATTCTGATTATCGTGCCCACCATTGCTGGCACCCTTTCGCAACTCAACATCACAGTGTGAGTGCATTCGCAGCTTTTCCGAAAGGTATTCCTATGGTGCAACTATCACGACGTATCTACATCTATTTTCTGACTCTCACCAAACCGATTGATACAAATCGCGACTCAGGACAAGCCACATCCGAATACGCACTGGTCATGCTCGCAGCCGCGCTCATTGCTCTCTTGGTGATCGCCTGGGCCACTGGTGGTGGCGGTGCGGGAAAGATTGGCCAACTCTTTGATCGGGTGATCGACAGTGTCACCGCGAAACTTCCATAAATCTTCAATTCATAGGGGACGTGATCGGGGGCAATCAACAGTTGAGTTCGTCTTAACTCTGCCCCTGATCATGATCGCCGTCTTACTCATCGCTCAATTCTTGGTGGTCGTCATCACCCAAGTTCAGGTTGTCAATGCCACACGCAATGCGGTTCGAGCAGCCGCTGTTGCTCAAGACCCCGCGATTGCTGCCAAGAGCGCCGCTTTATTCTCGTTTGGTCGCGACATCAACGTTGATACCAAAGTCACTCAACGTTGGGTCACCGTCACAGCAACGTACGAGCTGAACACCAACCTTCCGTTGGTCGGTCGACTCGTACCCGACCTCAACCTTTTTTCCGACTTCTCAATGCTTCTGGAACCGCCGATAGGTTGACGAGGTGAACTTGTCGAGCCACTCAACCATGATTGACGGCATATACGTCATTGGTTTCTTAGGCGAACTTGACCTGTCAACCCTCCCCCAATTAAGTGACCTACTCAACAAGGCAATGAATCAAACTCATCAGCACATTGCCCTTGATCTTGACGGCATCACAGTTCTTGATGATGCGGCACTCGGCATTTTGCTGGGAGCGGCCTCACGGATTCGAATCAATGGCGGACAGATGTATGTGGTTTGCTCAAACCCCAAAATCGTTGATTACCTACAGCGCACCCAGCTTGATCGCATCATTCCCCTCGCAAATTCGGTGCACAATATTCCCCGTTCGTAACGTTTGAGGCACACTAGATACGTGGCCGGTGCATCTCGCGAATTTAAGAAAACTGTTTGGGTTCTTGGCGACCAACTCAATTTCGATTTCGCAGCTCTTGCGCAAGCAACTCCACATACACATCAAATTTTGATGGTTGAAAGTTCGGCCAAGTTTCGATCAAAGAAATGGCATATTCAACGAGCACACTTTGTGATCACGTCCATGCGTCGTTTTGCGACGGAACTCCGTGACGCCGGCTTTGATGTTGATTACCGCAAGTCAGCAACTTTGTCTCAAGGCCTTCACGAGCATCGAAGCGAATACTCACCGACGAGTGTTTCGGTCATGGAACCCGCAAGTTTTTCAGCACTCACAATGGTGCGCGAAAATGAGTGCGAGGTAGTGCGTAGCAACCAGTTCCTATGTCATTATGAGGATTTTGCGATCTGGAAAACACAACTGCTTGAGCGACGTAAGACATTCAAGATGGAAGACTTCTATCGATGGCAACGTCAGCGTTTTAACTACCTGATGACCGATGACGGTGAACCCGAAACCGGAACTTGGAACTACGACTCGGAGAATCGGTTGCCACCTCCTAAAGATGGAGAGAATCAGTGGCCTACTCCACTTGTAAGTGAACTTGACGACATTGACCGTCAGGTCGTCGGCGAACTTCGCGATCACTGTGTTGGTCAATCACCAACAGGACTTTGGGCAACCAGTCGTCACGATGCACTGAAGCGACTCAATCACTTCATCGAAGACGTTTTGCCCACCTTTGGTCCACACGAAGACGCAATGGTCTCAAGTAGTTGGCACGTTGCTCACTCGCTGTTGTCTCCGTATCTCAACATTGGCTTGCTCAGACCAGCCGAAGTATGTGATGCAGTCCAAGATGCCTATCGCCTCGGTCGTGTTGATATTGCCTCAACAGAAGGTTTCATTCGTCAAGTCATTGGGTGGCGCGAATACGTGTGGGGCCTGTACTGGTCATGGATGCCCGAGTACGCCGAACTCAACAAACTTGGTGCGACTCGCGCTCTGCCCCCTCTTTTCACCGGTGAAGCGTCAACGAAAATGAACTGCGTCTCTCAAGTATTGAGTGAAGTTGATTCACACGCTTACGCGCATCACATTCAGCGCCTCATGGTGATCGGCAACTTGTGTCTGATCGCAGGTATCAATCCGCAACAACTCACCAACTGGATGTGGGCGAATTTCGTTGATGGTGCCGAATGGGTCATGGTCCCCAACGTTGTCGGAATGTCACAATTTGCTGATGGTGGACAAATGGCCACGAAACCGTATGCATCTGGTGGCGCATACATCGACAAGATGAGCAACTACTGCAAGGGTTGCCATTTTGACCGCACCAAGCGCGTGGGTGATAACGCTTGTCCATTCACGACGTTGTATTGGGACTTCATGGCACGCCACAAAGTTGTTCTAGGCAAAAACCCGCGAGTCGCACAACAAGTTCGCGCAGCTTTCAAGCTGAGTGATCTGCCGGCAGTTCAAGATCGCGCAAAAGTTGTCCTAAGGCAGCTGAGTGCCGGCGAGTTGTAGCCACTCAACCTTTGCCGCCGCCCGGCGCCATATTGTTCACACCATCGGTTCTAAAACTCGGATCGTGTTTGCGTAATTCGGCCCGCGCAATCGTCATCTTGTGAACCTCATCTGGTCCATCAGCTAAGCGCAATGTTCGTATTGCGCTATACATTTCGGCCAAGGGAAAATCTTGTGACACCCCGCCACCTCCGTGCACTTGAATCGCTCGATCAATAATTTTGAGAGCCACATTTGGGGCGGCAACTTTGATTGCAGCAATTTCCATACGCGCACCCTTGTTGCCGGCTGTATCCATCAACCATGCGGCCTTAAGAGTCAACAGCCTGATCATCTCTAGTTCAATGCGCGCTTCAGCAATCCAGTCTTGAATATTTGCACGGTCAGCGAGCCGTTTGCCAAACGTTTCACGAGTGAGCGCACGTTGACACATCAAATCTAGGGCTCGCTCGGCTGCGCCGATTGTGCGCATGCAGTGATGAATCCGTCCAGGCCCTAATCGCGCCTGGCTAATCATGAACCCGTCGCCTTCGTTTGCGATCAGGTTTTGTACTGGCACGCGAGCGTTTCTAAATTCAACTTCTCCGTGACCTTCAACATCGTTGTAACCAAAAACTCTTAGGTCGCGCTTGATTGTGACTCCAGGTGTATTCACCGGAACAAGTACTTGACTTTGTTGTTTATGAATCGGTGCCGAGGTGTCGGTCTTACCCATGACAATCATGATGTCGCAATTCTTGTGATAGATGTTTGAAGTCCACCACTTCGTTCCGTTCAACACGTAATGATCACCTTCACGATGAATACTCAAAGAAATGTTGGTTGCATCACTTGATGCCACGGAAGGCTCGGTCATCCCGAAGGCGCTACGAATTTCGCCATCTAGTAGTGGTCGCAGCCAACGTTGCTGTTGCTCGGCCGACCCAAACATGGTGAGAACTTCCATGTTGCCCGTGTCAGGGGCTGCGCAGTTACACGCCTCCGATGCAATACGTGAGCGACCCATGATTTCGGCGAGTGGTGCATAGTCAAGATTGCTGAAGCCATCGCCCCACCAACCTGAGTGCGGTTGAAACAAATTCCAGAGTCCTCGCTTTTTGGCTTGAGTCTTCAGTGTGTCCATGATGGGTGGATAGAAGTGTGGATCGCCTGATTCATGAATTTGTTGGTCGTAGAGCGACTCATTCGGATAAATCCATTCGTCCATGAAGGCGAGGAGTCGCGTGCGATATTCATGACAACGTTCTGAATAGATAAATTCCATGAACAGACCGTAGGTTCATGGCCACACGATGTGCTCCGCCCATAAGCCTGCGCTCATGGGGACCATAGTCACTAGTCACTTAGTGAATATCTCAGGGTTTGCGTTTGCGAAAACCGCGACGATCTTCAACTTTGAGACGCGCCTTTTGTTCTTCTTCAAGTGCGGCTTCTTCGGCGACGAGTCGCTTCATGCTGTCGAGTCGACGAGGATCTAGTTTTCCGGCAATGACCGCAGCATTCACTGCACACCCCGGTTCTTCACGATGTTTGCAATCGCGAAAGCGACATTTTTCAGATAACGCAAAAACATCCGCAAAGGCTCGTTCAATTCCGGTACCGCTTGACCACAAGCTGACCGCACGAACACCCGGCGTATCAATGAGCCACCCTGCCTCACCAACAGGATCAGACGGCAAGGCAACAAGTTGAACAGCAGTTGTCGTGTGGCGCCCGCGTTGATCGCCTTCACGCACAGCAGCGGTGCTTTGAACTTGTCCACCAACCAGTGTGTTAACAATTGTGCTTTTGCCCACACCACTTGCACCAAGCAGAGCAACCGTTCGATAACCCTTGGCATATTGCAAGAGTGCTTCAAGTCCATCACCACGAATGCCACTCACCACATGAATGTCAACACCAGGTGCGACCGCTTCAAGAGTGTCGAGGCAGTGCTTCACTTCAGCGGCACTCTCCATGAGATCAAGCTTGGTCAAGATCAAAACTGGCGTCGCCCCGCTGTCGAAGGCCAGAACTAGTTCGCGCTCAAGGCGGCGCTGATTCGGCGGCGACACCAAAGCGTGCAACAGGAAGACGACATCAATATTGGCCGCGATCGTGTGCGCCTCAGCCCGCTGCCCTTCAAAACTAGCTCGTCGCATAAAGGCGCTGTGCCTCGGCAGCACCATTTCCACCTTTTCGCCATCGGCCGACACCACGACCCAGTCGCCCACTGCGACCTCGGCCCCGATGTTGCGGACGCGTACAGGTTCAATGCCCATCGACGGCGGGCCGTACCAAACGGTGCTCCAACCACGGTCAAGGCGCGACACCCGACCCGGCAAATTAGTCCCATCGAGGGCATGCGACTGGTTTTTGGCGACTTCGGAGCGCGTTGATTCCCACGTCACATCCCATGTGACATTCCAACCAAGCGCCATCCGTGGGTCGTTCACATAGGTGACCGTAGCCTCAGAAAGACGCTCTTCCCCCGAACCAGCGACAAAGGAACCCCCAACATGTTGTCTCGCCTCGCCCACTGGTGCTTCCGTCGCCACTGGCTCACCATCATCATTTGGCTCGTCGCACTCTTCGGTGGCAGCACCATCGCCAACCAAGTCATAGGTGGCGGAGCATTCGAAACTCGGTTCTCAATTCCCAATACCGAAAGTCTCCGCGCCCTGAACCTTTTGCAGGACGCCTTCCCCGATTCAGACACCATCACTGATGCGCAGATCGTTTTCCAGGTTGCATCAGACACCCCCGACGGCGTCAACAACACCGAAGTGCAATCAATCATGACCGAAGTATTCACGAAGATTGTGGCTGGCGTTGAAGGCCTGACAATTACGTCCCCATATGACAACCCGCGGTTAGTGAGTGCATCGCAACCCATTGCCTACGCCATCATGCGACTTCCCGACGGTGACTCGCAGGACGAACAACAAAAAATCGGAGATGAGATTCGCGCAATCACCGAACCAATTCTCATTGAACGAAATGCAACGAATGTGGTCGATGTTGAATTCGGCGGAGATCCTTTCGTTGAGTTTGAACTTCCCGAGAGTGAAGTTGTCGGATTGCTGGCCGCGATCATCATTTTGGTGCTCGCGTTCGGATCAGTTCTTGCGATGGGGCTTCCCATTGGCACCGCACTCATTGGACTTGGCACCGGAATTTCAATCGTCACAATGTTAAGCCACATTATGGAGATGCCCGACTTCGTTGTGCAGATCGGCGGCATGATCGGTATCGGTGTTGGTATTGACTACGCGCTATTTATTGTGACGAGGTTCCGCGAAGGTACGAGGGCAGGCTTGTCACCCGAAGACGCAACCGCTGTCGCTATAGACACCGCAGGTCGCGCAGTTTTATTCGCTGGAATCACCGTCATGGTGTCATTGCTCGGCATGTACATGATGGGCATGAAGTTCATTTACGGTCTCGCAATTGCCGCATCAACAACAGTCGGCGTGATGGTCTTGGCATCACTCACACTTCTACCCGCCCTATTGTCATGGGTCGGTCACCGTATTGACGTGACGACTCGAGCAGCCCTGATTTCATTGATCAGTTTCTCGTCCATGTCATTAATCGGCATTATCTTTTTTGGCACATTGTCATTTATTGGTCTTGGACTTTTGCTTGCCGTCATCATTATGGCCACAAGTTTCTTGGTGAAATCGTGGCGTACTCCCATCAAGCATCGCGAGCCGAAACCAATTCAAGAACAGTTCTGGTATCGCTGGAGTCGCTTCATCCAACATCGGCCATGGATCTCGCTCATCGGTGGTTTAACTGCTCTCCTGATCATGACTCTTCCACTTTTCGGAATGCGTCTTGCTCTCAGCGATAATGGCAATCGCGCCGACTGGCAAACCGCGCGTCGTGCTTACGACATGCTTGCTCAAGGTTTTGGCCCAGGATTCAACGGACCACTGCAACTCGTTGCTGAAGTGACGCCAACAGATGCAGCCAACACCGCAAAGTTAAACGAGATATCAGCAGCGATTGCCGCCGATCCCGATGTCGCATATGTATCGCCTGCGAATGTCATGACTCCAGAACTCATCGTCTGGCAAGTAGTTCCCCGCGAGTCTCCACAATCGGAAAACACATCTGATCTTGTGCACCGACTTCGCGATGATGTTTTGCCACCGGTTACCGAAGGCACTGACATGACAGTCAACGTTGGTGGCTTCACCGCGATTGGCGTCGACCTCAGTGATTACTTTGCCAAACGAATGTTCATTTTCGTTGGTGCAGTGCTGCTGATGTCCTTCCTCTTACTCATGGTGGTGTTCAGAAGTTTGTTAGTTCCGCTGAAGGCAGTCATCATGAACTTGCTGTCGATCGGTGCGTCGTACGGCATCATCGTTGCCATTTTTCAGTGGGGTTATGGCGGCAGTCTGATCGGTGTTGGCAATGCCGGACCCATCGAACCTTTCATCCCGATGATGCTCTTCGCCATCGTCTTTGGACTGTCGATGGACTACGAGGTATTTCTTCTTTCGCGCATGAAAGAAGAGTTCGACCGAACGGGCGATAACGCGACCGCCGTGGCCGACGGTTTGGCCGCCACAGCCCGCGTCATCACCGCCGCGGCCCTGATCATGGTCGCCGTTTTCGGAAGTTTTGTGGCGGGAGACGACCGCACGATCAAGCTCTTCGGAATGGGTCTCGCCGTGGCCGTTCTGCTGGATGCCACACTTGTGCGAATGGTGCTTGTACCAGCGACGATGGAACTTTTGGGAGCCCGCAACTGGTGGATCCCCAAATGGCTAGATAAGGTCCTGCCTCGCATCAACATCGAGGGCAAATCCCACCTCCCCCAAAAAGAAGTGGCTTGACAAACCTAGGCTCGATGCCGTAGCGCTTTATATATATGACAACCCCGACCTCCAAACCCCTCGTGATCGTTGAATCACCAGCCAAGGCCAAAACAATTGGTTCTTTGCTCGGTGCCAACTTTGACGTCCTGGCTTCGGTTGGCCATATCGCAGACCTTCCCTCTAAGGGCATGGCCGTCGACGTGGACAACCATTTCAAGCCCACCTACGAGCTGACTGAGCGCGGCGCCAAGGTGATCAAGGAATTGCGAGCCCTTGCCAAGAAGGCCAGTGCCATCTATCTGGCAACCGACGAAGACCGAGAGGGTGAGGCCATCAGTTGGCACCTCATCGAAAACCTCAAGTCGGCGATCAAGCCCGGTGTACCCGTACACCGTGTGGTCTTTCACGAAATCACCAAGACCGCCATTGACCATGCTTTCGCAACTCCCCGAGGTCTCGATTACGGCTTGGTCGACGCCGCCGAGACCCGTCGCATCCTCGACCGCTTGTTCGGTTATGAGGTATCCCCCGTGTTGTGGCGCAAAGTAAATCGTGGATTGTCCGCAGGTCGTGTGCAAAGTCCGACCGTCCGTTTGATTGTTGAACGTGAACGTGAGCGCATCGCTTTCGTGACAGCCGGATACTGGGGCCTCGACATGGTGTCGGCTACCAGTCCTTCGTTCAAAGCGGCATTGCTTGAAGTTGACGGCAAGCGAGTTGCCACCGGAAAAGATTTTGACAGTTTCGGCAAGGCCAAGGCCGGTGTTGTCGTTCTCACCGAATCGGTTGCGATGTCGTTGGTTGATCGCCTCAAAGGTGTGACCATCAATGTGCGCTCGGTTGAAGACAAGCCGTATCGCTCGTCACCCAAGCCGCCATTCATGACGAGCACCTTGCAACAAGAAGCTGGGCGCAAGTTGCGCTTGTCCGCACAACAGGTCATGCGTACGGCCCAAGGTTTGTACGAACGTGGATTCATTACATATATGCGTACCGACTCGGTCACGCTTGCTGAAGAAGCCCTCACCGAAGTTCGTGTGCAGATCCGCAAGGACTACGGCAGCGAGTACCTTCTTGATTCTCCACGTCGTTATGCCAACAAGGTGAAGAACGCGCAAGAGGCCCACGAAGCGATTCGTCCAACTTTGCCCATGCGTTCACCCGACAGTGTGATGAGTCAACTGAGCGGACCCGACCTGGCTTTGTATCGCCTCATTTGGCAGCGCACGCTTGCATCGCAAATGCCCGATGCTCAAGGTGTCACCGTTTCAATTCGATTGGGTGGAGTTGCTGTTGCATCTGGTGCAACAGCAGCTAACGATTGCGAATTCTCAGCAAGTGGAACAACGATTACGTTCCCTGGACACCGTCGTGCCTACGAAGAATCACGCGATGACGATGCAGCCGACACCGAGACTGAAGCATTGTTGCCCGTGCTCAAAGTTGGCGACGCAGTTCCGGTTCTTTCGCTTGATCCCAACGGACACGAGACAACGCCACCAGCGCGCTACACCGAAGCTTCAATCGTGAAGAAGCTCGAAGAACTGGGTATCGGTCGTCCATCAACATGGGCGTCAATTATTCAGACCGTGCAAGACCGTGGTTACGTGTGGAAAAAAGCGCAAGCCCTTGTGCCCACGTGGACCGCGTTCGCTGTTGTTGGTTTGCTTGAACAACACTTCACCGGCTTGGTTGATTATCAATTCACCGCGGGTGTTGAAGAAGACCTTGACGAGATTGCCCAAAAGAAATTGGCCAAAGATAAGTGGCTACACGATTTCTATTTCGGTCTCATTGCCGAGGGTCGTGAAGGAGATGCCAAAGAACTTGGTCTCAAGCGACTTATCGAAAACAACATTGCGGGCATTGACGCCGCTGTTGTGAACTCGTTTTCAATTGGCGCCGACCCCACCACTGGCGAAGTCATCGTGGTGAAGCCCGGCAAGTTTGGTCCGTACGTCAAACGTGGTGACGAAAACGCATCAGTTCCCGATTCGCTCACGCCTGATGAACTCACTCTTGAGATGGCGCTGCGTTTGTTGGCCATGCCCAAGAGCGACGAGCCCATAGGTGAACTCAATGGTTTGCCAGTGTTTGCTAAGAACGGTCGCTTCGGTCCGTACGTTCAGTGGGGTACGCAAGATGTGCCGCCACCAGGATTTGAAAAGCCAAAGATGGTCAGCCTGTTCAAGACCATGGTTCTTGATCGCATCACGATGGTTGATGCCGAACAGTTGCTTACTCTCCCCCGCACACTTGGAGTTGACCCAACTGACGGCGAACCGATTACTGCTCAAAATGGAAAGTTTGGTCCGTACCTGCAAAAGGTCAAGGACTACCGCACTATTGACAACGAAGAGAAGTTGCTCACCATCACGCTTGATGAAGCACTTTCGATTTACGCACTCCCAAAAGTGTTTCGCCGAGGTCGCGCCGCGTCGCCTAACAGCGGACCCATGCGCGAGTTCGGCACCGACCCTGCAAGTGGTCGTCACGTTGTTGCCAAGGACGGCAAGTTTGGCGTGTATGTCACCGACGGCGAAGTCAATGCATCGCTTGGTAAAGGTGACCGCCTTGAAGACATGTTGCCTGAACGTGCTTACGAGTTGTTAGCTGTTCGTCGCGAAGTGATGATTGAAAAGGGTCTCGTGCCCGGACAGAAGAGTCCATCAAAGCGAGGAGCGCCCAAGAAGGCCGTTGCCAAGAAAGCGGCGGCTAAGAAAGCCCCGGCGAAAAAAACTGCTGCTCCGAAGAAGGCCGTCGCGAAGAAGCCAGCAAAGAAGAAGGCTGCTGCTCCCAAGAAAGCCGCTACCAAGGCTCCTGCGAAAAAGAAAGCCCAGAAGCCCGAAGAATGAAGACTCCGGTCTACATCGCATTCGAAGGAATCGAAGGTTGCGGAAAAACCACGCAGGCTTCACGTTTAGTTGCATCATTACGTCTACTTGATGCTGGCTCGGTCTTAACTCGTGAAACTGGTGGCACCGATATTGGTGCACGAATTCGTGAGGTACTGCACGACACTGCCAACACTCACCTTGATCCCATTGCCGAATCTTTGTTGATTGCGGGCGATCGTGCACAACACCGCGCCGAAGTATTGGCACCGGCACTTACTGCTGGTCATCATGTGGTGAGCGATCGCAGCGTGTATTCGTCAATTGCGTATCAGGGTTACGGTCGACAGTTGCCGCTTGACACTGTTCGTGCCGTCAACGACTGGGCTCTTCAATCACGATGGCCTGACTTAGTTGTTTTACTCGATGTTTCACACGAACACGCCATGAGCCGACTCGCTCATCGCGACCTTGATCGATTTGAGCAAGAGAACAGTGACTTCTTTCAACGCGTTCGCCAAGGCTTTCACGCAATGGCTGCTGCCGACCCTGCGCACTGGGTCGTGATTGAAGCTGTCGGTAACCCTGATGTGATTGAACGAGCAGTGCGTGCAGCAGTGACCGAAAGACTCGGCATCTGACATGGTGTCATCGGTGTACGACAAGGTCATTGGTCAAGAACACACGTTGATCAAGTTGCGAGCACTCGCAACTTCGGCCGCACATGCCTACTTGTTTGTTGGTCCGTCTGGTTGCGGAAAAGACATTGCTGCTCGAGCTTTTGCTGCAGTCAAATTGCAAGGTTCTGAAGACAGCACTCAGCGCACTGCTGATCTGGCGATGCGCGGCATTCACGTTGACGTTCACGAAGTCGAACGTGAAGGTGCTGGTATCAGTATGGAACAAGCTCGAGACGAAATCATCAAGTTGGCTGAACGGTCTGCGGTTGAAGGTTCAACCCGAGTCATCATCGTTCACGACTTTCAGTTACTGGCTGATGGTGCTCGTGCTTCGTTGCTCAAGACTATTGAAGAGCCAGATGGCGAGACAGTCATGATCATGCTCAGTGACGATGTCCCCGACACCATGATCACGATCGCTTCTCGTTGTGTACGAATTGATTTTCAACCCATTACCGATGAATTGATTATCAAGCAACTCGTTGAAGATGGGGTTGATTCCAAGAAGGCCACCGCAGTTGCTCGTGTTGCCGCCGGAGATCTTGAACGAGCCCGCGTTCTCATCAACGATCCATCTCTTGCATCACGAACCGAACTCTTCGCCAATGTTCCGACCCGTCTGAACGGAACAACTTCACGGGCTATTGAAATTGCTGCCGAATTGCTGAATGCAGTTGAGTCATCGTTGGCGAGTTACGAATCAAAGCAAGAGGCCGAACTTGCCGAACTCGAAGAGCGAGTGAAGTTTTTAGGCGAGCGTGGAAGCGGTCGCAAGATTTTGACCGACAAACACAAGCGTGAATTGCGTCGTTATAAGACTGATGAACTTCGTTCGGGATTACGCATGCTCACCTTGGTGTACAGCGAAGCGCTCAAGAAGTCGACCGAAGCAACGGCTCATCATCAAACCGATTCGTATGTGCGGGCTGTCAAAAAGATTCGCGATGCCAGTGTGGCACTCAGTCGTAACGTCAACGAGAAGTTGCTCTTCGAGAACCTCTTGATGTCACTCCCCTCCATCAACTCGTGATTCTGGTGCAGAATCGTTGCGTATTTCGCAACAATTCTGCACCAGAATGACAAGGAAAGTAGGGTGGAATCATGGCGGATCTTGATGAGTATGAATCTCAACTGACGTCAGAACTTGTCAATCGAATTCAATCCATATTCAGCCCGCAGTGGTACCTCGATACCAACGGCGATGTTGCCGAAAGCGGACTCGACCCTTTTGAACACTTTATTTCTTTTGGATTCAATGAGGGTCGCGGCGCGACCCCTCTGTTTGATCAAGATTTCTATTGCCGGCGTGCCGCTGTTCCCGTAAGGCAGTCACCACTTATTCACTATTTACTTGTCGGCGGTGTACAGGGTTATGACCCTCACCCGTTGATGAACAACTTGTGGTATCGCAAATTTACTCCTGGAGTCCAAAAAGACCAAACAATTCTCGAGCACTACTGCACTTATGCCACTCATCAATCAATCAATCCGCATCCACTTTTTTCTGCCAGTTACTACAACCACCAGCGGCAAGTTGACCCCGACATATTGGTAACTCCACTAGAAGATTTTGTCGTTAGCGGCTTTCGTCAGGGCTTGAACCCATGCGCAGGTTTCAATACAGATCTCTACGTCCAAGAATTTCGTGATGTTCGTGATTCAAGTATCAACCCACTGATTCATTACGTCCTCCATGGTCGGCATGAGTCTTCTCGAAACTCGTTCTTTCGGTATATTGACGTTCATTGGTATTCATGGAACTACCAGGATGATCCACTGCTATACCAAATTGGAGCCATTGCCCACTATTTGAATATCGGCGCTCCACTCGGACTGAAATCAAGTGGCGATCCGATCATCGCTGAACTTGGGCGAACTATCGCAAGACTCCAGAACAACTCCGATGATCTTGGGCAACGGATCAAAAATTTAGTGCTACCACTTCATCACTCACCGCTAGTAAGCATCATCGTCCCAACGCTCAATCACTGCAATGATGTTGTTGAATGTCTTGCAAGCATTGTTTCTTCAAATCCTTCAACCACATATGAAGTCATCGTCGTTGATGATGGCTCGGACGAAAGAGAACTTGCCCTACTTTCAGATGTTCCCAATCTAAGGTTTCTTCGGCTTGACACAAACCAAGGGTTCGCCGCCGCCACAACAGCCGGCATCAATTTGACACAAGCTGAATACATTGTCTTGCTAAACAATGACACTGTTGTTCTTCAAGGTTGGCTTGATCAGTTAGTCAAAACAGTTGAGTCGGACGATCAGATCGGACTCGTTGGCTCAAAAATTTTGCGCGAAGATTTGTTAGTGCAAGAAGTTGGTGGATCGGTTACTCGAAGTGGATATGCCTTTCAAAACGGAACTGGGCAAGAAGTGCAACATTGGAATCTCCAACTGCCACGCGAAGTCGACTACTGCTCTGCAGCCTCTCTCCTCATTCGCCGTTCAGTTTGGGATCAAGTTGGGGGGTTTGATCCTCAATTTTTACCCGCTTATTACGAAGACACTGATCTCTGTTTTCAAGCACGCAACAACGGTTTTTCCACTTTTTGTAATCCCCGTTCAATTGTTATACATCGCGAGGGTACGAGCCACGGCAATGATGGTCTCGGACTCAAGCGTTTCCAATACCGCAATCGAGAATACTTCTACGAAAAGTGGAAGCAGTCGCTACTTCACCATTCATCAGAAGCCACGCCTCTTCAATCTTCACATTGGCGTCATCTTGAAAATATTCATTCAGATCATGTTCTTATCTTTGACTCATCGGTCCCCGACCCAACGACTGACTCTGGTTCAAAAAGAATGTTTGAATTTTGTCGGAATCTCTCAGAACGTGGAATTCAAGTTCACCTTTTTGCGGTAAACGGTGGGCAAACTCAACCTGCAACTCACGACCTTGAAGATATTGGGGTAGAAGTAATTTCTGGAAGTCTCACTGATCCGCAAATTCAGCGACATTTTCAAGTGTTGTCCGGAATACTCAATTTGATCATCGTTTCACGACCTGATGTCGCAACCAAGGTGATGAACTCAATACTGACTGATCTCGCCAACGTTCCATTGGTGTACGACATGGTTGATGCGCATGGGCAACGCTTCCTAAATGAAGCAGAGTTGAAAAATGACTATTTGATTCGCCGCAAGGGAGAGAAGTTCCGTTTGATTGAACAACGTTTGGCCTCAGTTGCAGATGGGGTCATCACGGTTTCAGAAACGGATCAGGAATACATCAGTGAATTGGCCAAACACCAAAACAACTATTTCCGAATAGGTAATTTTCATCCAGAAGTTGATCCAGGTAATGATTTTTCAAATAGGTCTGGTCTCATTTTTGTGGGCGGATTTAATCACTCTCCCAATATTGATGCCGTTGAGTTTTTTGTTGCTGAAGTTTTTCCATTAGTTAGACATCAAATTCCTGACATTCACCTCACAATTGTTGGAACCAATCCACCTGATTCGATCCGCGGCATGCAGTCAAACTCAGTGACGGTTACCGGTTGGGTCGAGGATATTTCTGGTTTATATCACCAGGCATGCGTCTCTGTAGCACCATTGCGTTTTGGAGCTGGCGTGAAAGGGAAGATCGGTGAGGCACTCAATTTTGGGGTTCCCGTAGTCACCACAAATATTGGCGCAGATGGAATGGGCTTACAACACAAGCACGATGTGCTCATCGCCAACACGGCACAAGACTTTGCTCGCTCAGTGATTGACTGCTATACAAATCCCGAATTGTGGAACACACTGCGGGCCAACGGTCGTTTAACTATTCAAGAAGTTGCGGGAACACAAGCTATGAAGCAACAAGTTGACAAACTTCTCACTTCCTTTGTTTTCAAGTCACATCATTGATCAGAGCAAATCTGCTGACCATGTGATTCCCTGTCGAACGACTCGGGCGGGTGAACCAGCAATCAAGCTATTTTCTGGAAACTTTCCGTTCACAACTGATCGGGCTCCGATCATCGAGCCACTGCCGATGGAAGATCCCTTTAAGATCAACGCTTCATAGGCCATCCATACATGATCACCGAGCCAGACATTCTTCGCAGGGTTGATCCTTTGTCCAGATTCGATATCAATCACGCTGTGCATATCGCTTGACCAGATTTGACTTTTGGCAAAGCCACAATGATCACCGATTTCAATTGTTGCGGGTTCATGTTGACTGATCTCAAGAGGACCATTGATGATTGTTTCATCACCAATCTTCAACGTGCAGTTGTCGACCATAAAGATGCTGAGGTGCGTAGTGATCTGAGCGATACCAATTATTTCAATGTGGCAGTTATCGCCACAGACAATTGAGATCTTCTTTTTTAGCTCGTCACGAGTATTTGAGATTTTGATCGTTGAATTTCTTCCAACCGAATAATCGCCATACTCGCCATCAACCATGCAAAACATTAGGTACCCAACGCCGACACTGTCTAATCCAGTCGTGATTCTGGTGCAGAATCGTTGCGTATTTCGCAACAATTCTGCACCAGAAGCACACAGTTATTGGTGGTAGTTGGGGGCTTCGTTAGTGACAAGCACGTCGTGAGGATGACTTTCTTCACGACCAGCGGTAGTCACGCGCATGAAGCGAGCCTTGGTACGCAACTGACCAAGATCGGCAGCGCCGACGTAGCCCATACCCGAACGCAATCCGCCGACGAGTTGATACACGACATCATGTAACGAACCTGAATACGCCACGCGTCCTTCAATTCCTTCGGGCACCAACTTGTTTCGCGCAGTGCCTTGACCACTTCCGTAGCGATCGGCACCGAGCCCTTGCATGGCACCGAGTGAACCCATACCGCGGTAACTCTTATAACGACGACCTTCAAACAATTCCATTTCGCCTGGCGCTTCATCGGTTCCGG
This sequence comes from Ilumatobacteraceae bacterium, assembly GCA_044358015.1. GTDB lineage: Bacteria > Actinomycetota > Acidimicrobiia > Acidimicrobiales > Ilumatobacteraceae > Casp-actino8. The sequence continues at coordinate 1,934 of JBIKOO010000017.1, read as the reverse complement.
CTAACAAACTTCCGAGCATGACCGAACTTCCACCTGATGCCAAAGCCTTCACAATGTCACCCGAGTACGTCACGCCACCATCGGCAATGATCGGAATACCCAATTCACGCGCGCGACTTGCTGCGTACCAAATCGCCGATAACTGTGGCATACCTGCACCAGAAATAACACGAGTCGTACAAATTGACCCAGCACCAACACCGACCTTGATCGCATCGCAACCAACTTCGGCCAATGCATCAACACCTTCTTCAGTGACGACGTTGCCCGCAATCACTGCCAAGTTTGGCCAGGCCGTCTTGATGCGGCGCACTGCGGTCAATACCCCTTGCGTATGTCCATGTGCCGTGTCGATCACGACAACATCGACAGATGACTTCATCAATGCGTCGACGCGATCTTCTAGGTCGGGCCCAACACCAACTGCCGCACCAACACGCAAACGACCGAGTTCATCATGGGTTGCGTCTGGATAGTCGCGCTTCTTCATAATGTCTTTGACGGTGATGATTCCAACAAGGTGACCGTCTTTGTCAACGAGTGGCAACTTCTCAATGCGGTGTTTTTGAATAATCGTTTGAGCCTCGGCCAATGTTGTGTCTTCGTTGCCGGTCACTAGTGGCGCCTTCGTCATGAAGTCACTCACCGGTCGCACAAAGTCAGCGGGCTCGCAGAAGCGAATATCGCGATTCGTCAAGATTCCAACGAGCACGCCGCCCTTATCAATAATCGGCACACCCGAAAACTTGAATCGACGCATTAAGTCTTCGGCCTCTTGTAACGATGCGTCGGGTCCAAGCGTCACCGGATCGGAGATCATGCCTGATTGCGAACGCTTCACTCGACGGGCTTCGGCGGCCTGATCTTCAATACTCATGTTGCGATGCAAGATTCCGATGCCACCCAAACGGGCCATAGCAATTGCCATCGGTGCCTCGGTGACTTTGTCCATCGCTGCCGACAGCAACGGCACGGCCAACGTGATCTCGCTCGTCAACTGAGTACGCACATCGACTTGATCAGGAAGAACATCGCTGAATCCGGGGATCAAAACGACATCGTCAAAAGTGAGGCCCTCGTGTGGGCTAAACACAGTGTTGTTAATTGGGTTCATGAGGGTTCTCCATTCGTGCGCGTAACGCGAAAAAGTGCAACGATGACAGGGGGAATTACCGCACCTCACAGTTCATATGTACAAAATAGTTTTCATGCCATGATTCGCCCAACCGATACGAGCCCATTCAATCACCTTTTACGGAATATAAAGAGAGAAGCATCATGCCCAAGTTGACGAACGATGAAGCGCAGAAATTTCTCAGTGAACGAGGTCACCTTGCGCGCATCGGAACGGTTGATGCAGACGGCATGCCGCGGGTTCTTCCGTTGTGGTTCATCATTCGTGGTGACGAACTTTTGTTTACTCCAAGATCACCAGCGATCATTTGGAAGAACATTGAGCGCGACCCACGCGTCGGAATTTCAATTGACGAAGAGGCCGACCCGTGGCGCAAGGTTTCAGTTCAAGGCAGGGTGGTTGTGAAGTATCAACCCGGCAACGACGACGCGTGGCGCGAGATCTATCGCGACATCGCCAAGCGATATGTACCCGACGCAGCTGCCGACGGATATGTCGATGGCACCGACGATCAGCCACGCGCTTTGTGCGCGGTCTCGCTGAGTGCCCCCACCACCAAGATCGTGACCTGGCGTATGCCCGTGGCCGGCGAAGATCCCCGAGGGGTGTGGGCCAAGCGCTATTTCTTGCCTGGCACCAAATGGTCAGACCGCTAGTTGCCGATAGGATTTGCACCCATTGCCCGGGTAGCTCAGTCGGTAGAGCAACGCACTCGTAATGCGTAGGTCAGGAGTTCGATTCTCCTCTCGGGCTCCAGTGAACTTCTGGATTCTGGGTCGGTTTTCGGACTCCCCAGGTC
>JBIKOO010000142.1:0-3426 GCA_044358015.1 Ilumatobacteraceae bacterium | reverse complement strand
CCTAAACCACGTTCGGGTTTTTCTTCAATGAGAACCCACGACGCATCGTTGGCGGTCATCGCCGCGCCTACCGACAGACCGATCTGATCGGTGGGTTCGATATCTCCAAAATGTTCGCGAACAAGCGCGACCAATTTGATGCCGTATAAACGGGCTTTGAGTTCGGGATCCATTGCAATGTCAGACATGAATCAACACAACAATCTCATGGCAACAATCTCAAGACAGCAGTATCAGTTGTCAGTACCGCAAAACCATTCGCGGTCAGCAATACGACTTGATCAGGCTTTGTTTTTGCGCTCGCCATAACGCTTGTTGAAGCGCTCGACGCGGCCACCGGTGTCAACCAGCTTCTGCTTACCGGTGAAGTAAGGATGGCACTCGTTGCAGAGTTCAACGTTGAGATCGCCAGCACGCGTTGAACGAGTTTCAAACGTGTTGTTGCATGAGCAACGCACGGTTGTGAGCGAGTAGTTCGGGTGGATGTCGGCCTTCATGTCTTTTCGTCCTCTTAATTCGAGAGCCCTAGCGGGACCTCACGAGCCTAGCGGTGGTCGGCGCCCTTGCCACCAGGTCGGTCCCAGACCTCGGTTCACAGACCATCAGCATATGTACACTCGGCACATGGCCCCAGCACCCAAAAAGAGCGGCCAGGTGCCAACGGGTAGGTCGGTCGTCAAGAAAAAGCCCCGTCTCAGCCAGGCCGAGGCCACCATCAAAATGTTGAGCGCGACCGCAAATTTGCTCCTCAATAATCCTCCCGAGCGGGTCACCGTCCAGAAAATCTGCCAGGCCGCCAATGTTCACACTGACTATGTGGTGCGTTATTTCGGGTCCCGCGAAGAGCTGTTGTGTCAGGCCATTGAAGCGGCCTTTGTCGGGGTCGTTCTTCGCGAAGACGGCAATACTTCGCGTATCGACGACACTCTCGCCAACACAGCGGGGATTCTCGAGAAGGCTCATGCCCGTTTTCGCACCATCGCCTACTTGTTGGGGTGCGGCGTAGAGCCCGAAAGATTTCAGCCAAGTCAGCAGATCGTCCTTGGACACTTACTCGCCGAAGCCAAGAATCCGCATACGACCGAGCGCACCAAAACAAGCATGATCATGATCGGCACTTTGCTCTTTCAAAGTTTGGCTATTTTTGCCGAGGTGAACAGCATCACCGATCAGCAAAGGGCCGACTTGTTCGCTTTCATCGGCCACTTGCCACAGATGTCCGCTTCTGTAGAGAAAGAACTCGGCTGGGATAAACCGTTGCCCAAGAAGCGCAAGTAACTCACGCTTCTTGAACAGGCGATTTATATAACCAATCACAACGCCAATTTACATTGTCGGCGTTTTGCCGATTTCGGCTAAGAACTCATCGTTGTTCTTGAACTGCTTAAGGCGATCAATAAGCAACTCGAGTCCGGGTGCCGGGTTGCCATCTGAAGCCAAGCCCGAAAGAACTCGGCGCAACTTCCAGACCATCTGCAATTGCTTGCGATCGAACAACAACTCTTCGTGACGGGTACCCGACGAATCAACGTCAATGGCTGGGTAGATACGCTTTTCGGCCAAACGGCGGTCGAGGCGCAATTCCATGTTGCCCGTTCCCTTGAATTCTTCGAAGATCGCTTCGTCCATACGGCTGTTGGTCTCAACAAGTGCGGTCGCCAAAATGGTGAGCGAGCCACCTTCTTCGACGTTACGTGCCGCACCAAAGAATCGCTTTGGCGGATACAACGCACCGGCATCAATACCACCGGAAAGAATCTTTCCGCTGGCTGGTGCAGCCAAGTTGTACGCACGACTCAAACGTGTGATGCCGTCAAGAATGATGACAACGTCTTTGCCGGTTTCAACAAGACGCTTCGCGCGCTCGATGGTCAGCTCAGCACAATGCGTGTGCTCTTCCGACGGACGGTCGAACGTACTTGAAATCACTTCGCCGCGAACAGTGCGTCGCATGTCGGTCACTTCTTCGGGACGTTCGTCAATCAGCAACACCATCAACACAACTTCAGGGTTGTTGCGCTCGATCGCAGTTGCGATCTCCTTCATGATCGTCGTCTTACCAGCCTTAGGTGGCGACACGATGATTCCGCGTTGACCCTTACCGATTGGTGAGATGAGGTCGATGATGCGTGCGGTCATGTTGCCCGGATCAAGCGGATGCTCAAGCTTCAACTTTTCATCGGGGAACAAAGCAGTGAGGTCTTCGAAGCGAGGACGGTTCTTTACCTTTTCAGGGTCGCCACCATTGACGGTCAAAACCTCAAGCAAAGCAGGGTTCTTTTCGTTACGGCCAGCGGTGCGCGCCATGCCGGTGACATGGTCACCCTTGCGCAAACCATATTGACGAGTTTGCTTCACTGATACATAAGCATCTTCGCGACTTGGCAAGTAGCCCTTCACACGCAAGAAGCCGTAGCCCTCATCGCGCAAATCGAGGTAACCCTCAATGGCCACTGTTTCTTGCGGAACGAATTCGCCACCTTGCGCAGAGTTGCCGCTGTCGCGGCTCCAGGTGCGCTCGGTTGTGCCTTCGCGATCTTCACCCTGAGGGCCTTCTTCGCGTCCGCCCTTGCCACGACGGCGACGACGACGATTGCGGCCTTCGCCTTCAAAACTGTCGCGATCATTGCGGTCATTGCGCGGGCCACTATTTTGATTTCCCTGTTGCCCACCAGGTTGACCGTTGCGATTGTTCTGACCTTGATAACGCGGATTGTTGTTGTCACGCGGGCCACGATCATTGCGCGGACCACGATCACCGCGATCGCCACGATCACCGCGATCAGTACGTTCAGTTGCGGCCGGAGCTGATTCGCCACCAGTTAATTCGGCAACAGTTGATTCGCCTTTACGAACCAATTCGGCTTCCCACTCGGCTAGCGGTTCGCCGTCGGCACCAAGAATGATCTCAGGCGCTGCACTGCGCGGGGCAGGCGTTGAAGCTGGCTTGCTTTGAGCGGGAGCTTCGTCATCGCCTTCGGCCTTAGCTTTCGGCGGACGACCACGGCCACGCTTGACCGGCTCACCTGCTGATTCACCAGCGGGCGATGATGAACTAGACGAAGAACTAGACGAAGAACTCGATGCGCCAGGTCCACCGACAGTGTCGAGGATCTTGACGATGATGTCTTCTTTTTTCGCACGAGGACCGGCTTTAATGCCGAGCGCAGTCGCGATTGCGACGAGCTGATCCTTGTCTTTTGATTCAAGCACTGACTTTTCGAGTGCATCTGCGGCCATGACAACCTGCTTTCAGGCGAGGGTAAAACGGCTACGTGCAACGGGGGCACGAGCACCGACGATCCCTACGCCAATGAGGGGAACACACACGGATCTACCAGTGTTGACCGGATGAACTATCCAAAACGGCTGCCCAGAATGGCATCACGTGCGGTCTGGGATTCCAGACATCTCTGACCATAGCCA
>JBIKOO010000016.1:0-32306 GCA_044358015.1 Ilumatobacteraceae bacterium | reverse complement strand
GCCACGTACGACGCGTTGTCATGAGCTCACCCAGCACCGTGATCGATCTCGGACGCAAATCACGTTTATTCACTGGTTCGTCACGCGAAGCGATCTTTTTGAGACGAAGAAAATGTATTTGGCCAGGATGCACGGCCTTGACATGCGAGGCCGACCATCGCACACCATGGGCTGACGGCGGAACAACATCACCCGACAACGGCGACCCACTATGTCGAAAACACAACCGCTACAAAACAACCGCGGGCTACACCACAACCATCAACCAAACCACCGGCATCACCCACGTCCACACATCAGACGGCCGAGAACTCGTCCCCGTCTAAATTCGCCGTCTATTCAGAAGCAACACTTCAGGCTTTACAAAGGTTTGCGGGCCACCATTTGTACAACTGCGGCACGACCAGTGTGCAGAGTTCCTTCAACAATGTCACGTTCAACTTCTTCGAGGTGTTCGAAAACTAAGCCTGGGAATTCGGTACGTAATTCATCAGCTGTCGGCATGAGATCAGGATCCTTAGGCCCACCGGTACCGAATGGAATCTGATTGGGTGTGTAGGCCTCGAGTATCACGACTCCACCGCGCCGTAATCCGTTCGTCACTCTTTGATGTAATCCCCGTCGAATATCAGAGCTGGCGTGAGCAAATATTGAAACAACCATGTCGTAACTATTTGGCTCAATCTCAAAAGTAGTCATGTCATCTTTAAATGCATGCACAACCACGCTTCGATGAAGTGCGAGTTTGAGAGTCTTTGTCACGCCAATAGTTGATTGATCAAACGAGGTGACATCAAAGCCCTGCGAAGCCAACCAAACCGCATTTCGACCTTCGCCTTCGGCGATACTCAGAACACGTCCCCGCGGTTCTTTCAGGGCACGTTCAACCAAGAACGAATTTGGCTCGGTGCCGTAAGCGTATTCATTGCCGACGTACCGCTCATCCCACATGTTCATATCAGAGTCTCTCGTTCTCAATTGTCGTGAAGTGAAGATCTTTCAAACGACAAAAATGACTTTAGACCGTCCCTATTTCACTCCACTGCATGCCACAATAAGTTCATGAGTGATCACACCCACGGTACCGATGTCATGAACGAGCTCATTCCCCTGGCTCGTGATTTACGCCATCAAATCCCCGATGTCATGAAAGCCTTTGCTGGACTCCACACAGCTGTCATGGCTCCTGGTGTGTTAGATAGCAAAACCAAAGAACTCATTGCGCTCGCAATCGGAATCAGTCATCGATGCGATGGTTGCATTGCCTCACACGCACGAGGCGCCGCTAAGCAGGGCGCTACCGAAGCCGAAGTGGCCGAGGCAATCGGTGTCGCAGTGCTCATGAACGGCGGACCTGCGACTGTCTATGGCCCGCGCGCTTTGGCATCATTTAAAGACTTTGTCGCCGCCCAGAACTCAGCGACATAAAACTCAACAACATAGAACTCAACGACATAGAACCCGGCCCGTCATCAAAAACTAGGCGACTGAGACCGTCATATGGCACGATCTTTGTATGACGATCACTATCGCCTCAGTCAATGTGAACGGGCTTCGCGCCGCCGTAAAGAACGGAATGCATGCCTGGATTGACGAACGTCAACCCGACATCATCACGATGCAAGAAGTTCGCTGCCCCGATGAATTAGTCGCCGAACTCATGGGTGATGGCTGGCATATCGCTCACGCCGAATGCAACCAGAAAGGCCGGGCTGGCGTTGCGGTTGCAAGTCGCTTCCCGATCACCACTTCGCTTATTGGCGGCAATCACAAGGTTCACAATTTCACCGGCCGATGGATTCAGTCAGATATCAAAATCACCAAGACAAAAACACTTTCGGTTGTCTCTGCTTACGTACATACTGGCGACGCCGAATCACCCGAGCGCATGACCGAGAAGTTCGCCTTTCTTGACGCAATGAAGAAGCGCATGCTTGATATGCGCTCTTCGGGAAATCTCTTGTTGCTCACTGGTGACTTAAATGTCGCTCATAAAGAACTCGATCTCAAAAACTGGAAGGGCAATCTGAAAAGCGCAGGCTTCTTGCCCGAAGAACGAGCCTGGTTTGATGAGATGTTTGACCAATACGATTGGGTTGATGTTTTGCGCCAACATGCCGGTGAGGTAGCAGGTCCATATTCATGGTGGTCGTGGCGCGGTAAGGCCTTTGACAACAACGCTGGTTGGAGAATCGACTATCACATCGCGAGTCCCGAACTAGCCAAAAAGGCAAGTGCCGCCTTTGTTGATCGCGCCCCGTCGTATGACACCCGCTGGTCTGATCACGCGCCGGTCATTGCCACTTACGAAATCTGACAGAGATTCTTCAAGCCGTCTGTACGAACCACTGAGCGAGCCGAACGAAGCCCTCATCTAGGCTCACCGTCGGCTTCCAATTCAAATCCGCATGTGCTGGACGCTGATCAAACCAATGCGCGGTTCCCAACTGTTCGGCAACAAAACGTGTTATCGGCGGTTCGTCTTTTCGAAATAGAGGCCATACTCGCTCAACCACACTTCCAAGATTGCGAGCGATCACTGCCGGAACATGTTTTGGAGAAAAATCAACTCCAGCCGCCTCACAAATACGACTCATCAATTCATTCACGGTTCGAGGCTCACCATTTGAAATGACATATGCCTTGCCTGCGCATGGTGATCCAGGTGTGACCGCATCAAGTGCAGCGATATGCGCACTAATTGCGTTGTCAATATATGTTGAATCAACGAGGGCATTACCTGAGCCGACCATAACCAAACGTCCTTGGCGGGCACGTTCAACAATTCGTCCAACGAGTTGAGTATCTCCAGGACCCCAAACGAGGTGCGGACGAATTGCCACTACACCCAGATCTGCACCATTAGCCTGCAGCGCCAAGATCTCTGCTTGCGCCTTTGACTCGGCGTAGTAAGCCCGCTTACGTCCAGTTGTTGCTGGAGTCGCAATATCTCCCTCAATGGCATCGCCAACATGAGCAACTGAAGGAGTCGAAACATAGACCAAGCGTGATATCTGATGTTCAGTCGTCGCGCGCAAAACATTGGATGTTCCATCAACATTGGTGGAATGAAATTCTTCCCACGAACCCATGACCCCTACTCGGGCGGCACCATGGATGATCGCATCGCAACCACTTGCTGCCTCGGTGACCGAACCTCGATCACGAATATCGCCGGCAAACATCGTGATGTTCTGATGTGTCGTTTCAGTTCTTCGACGTTGGAAACACACAACGTGTTCACCGCGCTCAGCAAGTTGTTGAGCAATGCCACCAAGTAACAGGCTTCCCGCACCAGTCACCAGCACCTTCATTTTGATCGACCTGAAAGTACTTTCTGCATTCGTTGCCCCAATGCGGTGCGATCAATCTTTGAGTTATGGCGTATATCAACGGGAAGTTTTTTCGTCTCCCAAACCGCAACAACATCAACCTGCCCAAGTGCCTGACGCACCTGTGCCGTCAATGCGGCCGAAGCAACATTCTCGTTCTTTTCATCAGTTTCAAGAACAATAACGATTTGCTGAATACCTGGTTCGCCAATTCCTACGGCGGCGGCTCGCTGGACTCCTGAAATCATTTCACAGACAGTTTCCAACGGCACTGGCGTGATTGATCCTTGAGCTGTATGAATCATGTGCACGACTCGTCCTTCGATCCACACATGTCCTTCGCTATCGAGATGGCCGACATCACCGGTGCGATGCCAGGTCAAACCATCGCTCACAAAACGAGCCTTCTGCTGAGTGAGCCACAATCGGTTATAGCCAAGAGACATCCATGGCGCGCTCACAACTACTTCACCAGTTTCGCCATGTGGTAGTTCGGTAACCCCACCGTCAACTGCCACGATCTTGACGCGGCAGTTGTTCACTGGCTTGCCAACACACACGCCTGCACCTTCACCAACTGCTTCGCGTTGTTCAAGTGAAAGGTCAGCGACTGGCAAGACTTCAGTCATTCCGTAAGGGGTATGCATTTCGGCTTGCGGACACAGCCGTGTCATCTGACGCAAAGTTTCAATCGGGACCGGTGCACCCGCTGACATCACCAGTCGCACTTGTTTTAACGAAGACAAGTTTGTCGTAGAAGTCTTGAGAACATTTGCTAATGCTGCTGGCGAAGCGAAAACCATCGTGGCTTCAGTCGCCCGACATGCATCATCTAATGCTTGCGCGGTAAGAGTGGCTGGCGAGGTGACATCCATGTCGGCGAGACCAGTTGTGATACCTAGCGCTGGACCAAACAATGCGAACGGTGCGAATGCGGCCACAAAACTGTCAGTGTCCGTGATGTTGTACACCGCTTGCAAAATATCGCGCTGTGCCCCGAGTTGACCATGTGTGTAACGCACGCCCTTGGCCGGACCAGTCGCACCAGATGTAAAGAGAATGGCCGCCAAATCATTTGCTACAGGTTCAGCAAGCGCCAATTGCGAGAGCCCCTCAAGTTGCATGGAGTTTTGTAATGACTTGAGATCAATGAAAGTCGCGCGTGCCGCCCAGCGCAAAGTTCGAGCTGCAACTACGGCCGCGCGGACGCCAACGACATGTTGCACCCTCGATGATTTGACTGCACGACCCAAGCCTTTGATGCCAAGTCCACGATCGGCGATGACTGTCACCGCTCCGATACGCCAACAGGCATACACCAAGGCAATGAGATCAATGCTCGGGGGCACAAGCACGGCAACACGGTCACCTGAATGAACACCTTGTTGAATCAAGCCCTGGGCGAAACTAGCGACACGCGAATCGAGTTCCGAGAATTTCACGGATGACTTATCTGCTCCGTCGTAAATCGCCAAAGTATTTTGACGGCTTGGACTTTCAATACGTGACCAAAGGGATTCGCCAACCTTGGTTGCATCGACTGCTTGTGGATTTATTGACCCTGACTGCGAGATCGCATTCTCAACGAATGTTGCGATCGAAGTTTCAAGAACTGCTAGATGCCCACTATTAGCGACTCTGTGAATCTGCACGTCAGATAACCGCTTGATCAGATCATCAGCGAAATCATCATTAAAAACAGGGTCTTTTGCACCCCACCACAGTCGAACCGGAACATTTAAGTTCGGCAATTGTGCGGCAACTTGGGCAATGTCCTTGAATGATTCGTGCTTGTCATTGAAGGGCACATCGGCAACGAAACCACCAATGCCATCACGCTGATTTCGATGCATATACGGCGCAACTAAACCCTGACGCTGTTGCTTTGAAAGACCCGCACCTGGCAAGAATGCAGTTCCTCGCACAAACAAAGACGTATTGCGTGTGATCGTGCGGTGCAATCCCCCGCTCGCAGAGATCTGTATCAGGCGTGGAGCTTTGCGCCCTTCAGGTACTGCAATCCCCGTATTTGACAGAACCAATCCAGCAACTTTTTCTGGATGCGCAACGGCATATCCCATTGCAATCGCTCCACCCCAGTCTTGGGCAACGAGCCATATCGGGCCGCTGATTCCAAGTGCGTCCACAAAATCTTTGATGTCGGCGACACGATCGCGATAACGACGAGCGCCCACTTGCTCGGAGTAACCCATCGATAAATGATCGGGAGCGATCACACGAAATTTTTCGTTGAGTTCATGAAAGAGTCGTGACCACAAATATGACCATGTCGGGTTGCCATGCAGACACAGCACTGTTGGTGCGCTGTCATCTAAACCTGGACGATCTAGATAGTGCCAACGATGTGTTTTCTCATCGTGACTGGGCACTTCAACTGTGTGCGACCACGAAGGATCAAGCCCAATCTCGCCCAACAGTTGTGTGGACGGAGCGGACATTGTCACCAAAGAATTTCTGAGAAACTGGTGTTCAAACCAGAACCAATTCCCATACACAGAACGCGTTGGCCAGGCTCAATTTGATCTTGAACACTGGCCAAAGTGATGGGAACTGCCGCAGGTCCAACATTTCCGTACTTCGGGAAAGTCAACGGAACCTTCGAAGAATCAATCGCTAAACGATCACACAACATCGTGGTATGAACTTTGCTCACTTGATGGAAGATGTACCAATCAAGTCCGTCGGTCCAATCGAAGTCAGCCTTTGATGCTTCCCATGCATCGGCGGCCAAATCAAGACCGGCTACAAGCAGACCATGTGTATCGGTGGTCATTCGATCGAGGTTGCCGATACACAATGCATTGTGTTCAGTACCAGCGCGAGCAACTCCACCGATGAGGCGATGCACATCACCATGGCGGTTCTTGCGTGCCATCACCATGGCTGCTGCACCTGAACCAAGAGTGAGCGATGCGAACTCGGCGAACACATCACCAGCAGTTGAATTCGGGTTACGTAAACGTTCAAGAGTTGTTTGCTGCGTGTAGCGGCTTCCCTCTCCGTCAACAATGAGGGCATACTCAACAGTTCCTGCATCAAGCATCGTGGCTGCCAAGTGCATTGCATTGATAAATCCGAGACAGGCATTTGCGATGTCGAAGTTGAGGCACGAAGTCGACAAGCCCAACTGATGATGAACCGCACAGGCAACAGATGGCTCAAGATTTTCTTTACAGACCGACGTCGAAATCAAAATACCGATCTTTGAAGGATCAATACCAGCCTTTTCAATGGCGGCACGACCAGCCATCGCGGCGGCATCGGTGAAAGACACATCGTCATCCCACCAGCGACGTTCTTCGATACCAGCGAGACCAGCGAGTAGACCAGGTCGCAAACCGTTGCGCTGGTATGTTTCGGCCAGTTGCTCGTCTATCCAATCAGAGGTCACGATACGAGGCGCTTCAACAGCGGCCAGACTCAAAATGCCACTGTGCTGGTGCCGGAACACCGAATTTTTGTTCATCCCCAGCCTTCCAACATGGTCTAGATCAGGCTAATGAAAAACGACCCAAAAATGTCCCCATTCCCCGTGATTCTGGTGCAGATTTTTTGCGTATTTCGCAACAAATCCACACCAGAATCACAAATACGGGTGAAGTTGTCTACCAGGTACTTCGGTAGACGTGAGTTCCGAGAACCTTGATCTTGACGTAGAGCGAACACGAGTCATCCCCGTTGGCATTCAAAGTACAGCCCACGCTTCCCTCACCTCCCGAAACTGAGATTGCGCCATAGAACGAGAGCTTGCCGTTTCCTGGGTTATCAAAGTCCATTGAGAAGTCAAGCTCGATCTCAAACTTCGGATGGCGGCGGTAACGATGTGACAAGAACTTCCATGAGGTTCGGCGCTCAAACTTGAACTCCAAACCACCAGACAACACCCGATTACTGCTGTTGTAGTCAAGGTTGAAGGTGTAGGTCACCGACTTTTTGATGTACTCAAATTCAATGTGGAAGACGGTGAGTCGGCCACATTCAAGAGTCATGTTGCCATCAAAGATGTAGGCCTTCTTACCCATTGCCATGTTGCCGCTCGTACCAGCCGAGAAATTGGCACACGAGCCGCTACTGAATGGAATGTCAATTGACATATAGAAGTTGAACGAATTGATATCAAATGTTCCGCCAACCATCTTCCAATCCGACAAGGTGACTGAACCAGCCATACGTAACAAATCGCTGTTGACAGACAACTCGAAATCGCCAACCATTGATCCCATCGGAAGGCTGAAATCGCCATAGAAACTGACGTCTGATCCGGCCGCCGAGATATCAATTGTCAATTCCATGTCGTTATACGTCGTGCCAGCAAGTTTAAGATTTTGCACTCGCATGTTCGTATAGAACGTTGGAAGACCGTTGTCGTCTCGGCCGGTCTCAAGATCAAAATGCAGCTGCGCATCGCCCAGAGTTGAGTCAAAGGAGAACATTGAGCCTGGCGCAATAACATAGTCACCGACCGTGCAACCACGAGGCGCAAAACTCAACTGGAAGCGCGATGTTGAGAAAACACCGCCATCGATAGCAACACGAGCATCTGTTCCAGTCGCATCAAATCCAAACTGGAAACACGGTTCAACGGTGCTGATGTTGGCGACTAGGTCACCCTTCAGCCAGTCAGTTCCAGTCATCACACCCGACGCCTTCGTCGGGTCAAAGTAAACAGTCGCTCCAAGACCCAACGCTGGTCGACCATTGATGATCGCCACTTGAGCGGTCATCGACCACAAGTGCGCGCCCGGAATGCCAAAGGCATCGTCCCAGAGGTACACGTAACCAGTTTCTGGATGTGGCAACGGAGTCGTTACACCATCTGGTTGTCCGAGCGGTTCTTGAGCAACATTCACCGAGTCAATTTCAAGACCCGCATTCACTGCATCAACGAATACTTTTGAACGCAACGCCGTCTGACCAGTGTTACTAATTGCAACGGTAACTGAAACCTTCTTCCAATCGGTAGTGGCAGTAAAATTGGTTGACGCAATGTCTTGTTCCATTCCGCCAACTCCCGACAGTGTCATGTGCCCAGCAACATTTGCCCCAGTTGTTGAGCGCACATACATCGACATCGTCTGCGAAGTGTCGGTACTCAAGTTTCCTGGTGTGTCAATTTGAACCCCACCATCGTCTTCATTGGTTTTTGTGATCCTCAAAAAGCCGCTGCCAGATTGCGCCTTATCGGCATCATTGACTTGTGTCTGTGAAGCGGTCGCGCCAAAGACAGTCCAGTCATACTCCTGCACGATCACATCATCCACATCAAGTGTCACATCAGAAGTTGAGAGCAAGACTTGAACCAGCATTTGCGTGTGACCACTATTGGCTATAGGCAAACGCAACGAGACCATCTGCCAATCAGATGTCGCAGTGAAACTAGTTGATGTGCTTTCAAGCGTTCCACCAACAGTTGACAGAACAAAGCGACCAGAAATCGGCGTTCCCGTGGACGAACGAACCCAAACAGTTCCTGAATAGTTTGAACCAACTGCAGGCGTGGTCTTAATGGCGTGCTGCATTCCACTTTCGGTCGAACCCGTCTTAGAGAACTGAAGCACTCCATCACTATCGTGAGCACGTGATGAATCAACTTTGACTACCTGAGTAACTGCGCCCCCTGATCCGACTACTGTCGTCCATGGATCAGATTGCACCACAGTGTCCTGCACCAAGGTGATCGCGTCAATGTCAAGCTTGCCGCCAGATGACAAATCAACTTCTGAACGAATCGCCGTATTCGCCTTTGTCGCGGTGTACGTCAGTTCAACAACTTGCCAATCGCCATTAGCAGTGAAGTTCTGGGTCACAGTCTCAGACGATGAACTACTTCCACCAGAGGCCGTTAGTAATAGGCGACCGTTAACATCGCCCCCATTTGTCGAACGAACACTGGCCTTCATCGTCCAAGTTGCGCCCACCTGAACTGTGGTTGCTTGAGTCGCATAAACACCCGCATTGGTTCCGGTTGTTACAAGGCGCTCGAAACCTGAACCATCAGCGGCCAAGCTGCGGTCGTCGATGAGCAACTGAGCCGAAGTTGTACCACTTGGTTCAACGATAAACCAAGGCTTCATTTGACGCGTGTCAGCGTCATCAATCAACATGCTTGCACCGAGGGTGCTCGACTTCACAAGTGTTTTGATCGTGGTGTTATTAGTCTTCGTGACCGAAATCGTGACCCATACTTGCTGCCATGTTCCGTTGGCGGTAAAAGATACCCACTTTTGTTCAGTAGTTCCGCCTTCAAGACTGATACCGAGCTGACCACTCATATTTGAACCGGTGGCTGATTTCACCCACAGCGACGCGGTGTAGTTGTCACCAACCACTGGGGTGAAGGTGCTTGGGTAGTAAATCGAACCTGCTGATCCACTTGCGGAGAACT
Source organism: Ilumatobacteraceae bacterium (assembly GCA_044358015.1). Taxonomy (GTDB): domain Bacteria; phylum Actinomycetota; class Acidimicrobiia; order Acidimicrobiales; family Ilumatobacteraceae; genus Casp-actino8. Next base: position 22,568 of record JBIKOO010000016.1, on the reverse strand, counting down.
GCAAATAGTTGTCACCTCCGTGAGCAATTGTCGAATCTGCATACGCAGCAGTCGCTACTGTTCCACCCGAACCAGGAACAATTCCCCAAGGTGTGGGTTGAGTGAGACCGACAAGTTGAATTGCCGCGTCGTCAACCCACAAACTTTGCCCTGCAGTGGCATTTTCAATCTGCATCTTCATGGAAGTTCCAGATGAACCATTAACTGGCAAATTAACTGTGACCTTTTGCCATGTTCCATTCGCGGTGAATGATGTCGTTGCAGTGTCGCTCGTTCCATTCACGCTGACTGTCAACTTGCCTGAGATGTTTGAGCCGGCCGACTTCACCCACGCCGAACCAACATAGGTATTTCCTTGCGATGGAACAGCGACTGTGTCACGTGATGCGTAGCCAGAACCCGACGAAGTCCGAATCTGCATGTATCCCGAACCACCATGGGCTTTAGAAGAGTCTTCGTAGAGGTGCACCGCGGTGCTACCCGAATACAACTGGAAGTTATCCCAACGCTGACCATATGTCGTCGTTCCATTTCCTTGACTGTCATATCCTTGCCCAAATGCGCCACTACGGTTTCCGGCCGGCATGGTCAAGGTTTGTGTTCCCAATACTGCGCCTGTATCAAGACGAGTGATAGATCCAGTGACATCGTCTCCTACTGCCGTCAAGCGAACCCGCATCCACACACCTCGTGGGACGTTGCTGCCGTTCGAGTTACCACTCACCCACGCACGGTTACCGCCGTTGAAAGTAATAAAGCCGTTACTACCTCCAGTATCAAGGCGGTATCCGTAGCCAATTGCCGAATTTCCCGTACCTGTAATCCAGAAACCGACGTTGGCGATTTCACGACTTGAGTTATTGCTCGGTATGTATACGTCGACTGAAGTATCAAAGTCGCCGTTTACTGTTCCCCAACTGTCACTATTGAAGTACCAGTAATCACCATTGCCGTCGGTACGAAGTGATTTACCAGTGTTGCCAAAGTCAGTTACATAACTCACGCCAGCCGAATTTGAAATCGGAGGTGCAGATTCAAAGTTGGTGTAACCAACTCCCGACCAAGTTGATGCAGCGTCTGGAAAGATCTCAACTGGAGCACCAATGATTGATGCATCATCAATATAGATAGTCTGCGTGGCACTAGTCGTCGCATTACTTGTGATCAATACTTCAATTCGAAGTGAGGTATGACTCGCATTATTAACAGTCAAGTTTTTGGAAATCTGCTGCCATGTTGTTGTGGCTGTGAACGTTTGTGTCGCAACTTCTTCGGTTCCACCCTTGGCAGTGATTTTTAGAGTTGCGTTTGTATTCACGGGTGCCTTCACCCAAATAGAACCTGTGTACGTCGCGTAACGGGTAGGTGGCGCGGTGTCGTAATAGACAGAAGTACCATTCGCTCGCGCCTCATAAATCAATGAGCCCAAACCATCACGAACATTGGTGCCATCGGTCGGCACATACTCCACAAGTTGGTTTGAAGTAGATGGCGATGGGCTCCACGGAACAGACTGAATCGACATGTCGTCAAATAAGACTTCTGAGTACGAAGTCGCCATGTCTTTAAAGCCAGGTCGAATATCGGTATGTCCAGAGCGACTGATATACAACGAAATGCTGAACTTCTGCCATGTCTGCGTGAGTGTGATGGGAGCTTGCGCAGTGTCTGCTGTCCCTCCGGTCGAATCTAAATAGATATTTCCGGACATGGTTCCGCACGAACGACATTTAGCCCAGGCCTCAAAGGTGAAGGTCGAGTACTGCGCAGGAGACTCGAGCGTTGACCAATACATGTCCCAATTTGTTGACGTACCCATGGCCCGCAAAACACCTTGACCAGAATGCGCGGCATCTGGGTCAAAACTCACGGTCGGCGCAGGTACTCCTGAAAGCGCGGTGGGCTTATCAACATTTGGGACCGTGCTCAATGAGTTCACGGTCAACGTCATGTCGTCAAACAGAATTTCGGTATTAGTGGCCGCCATATCTTTGAAGCCAGGGCGAGTGTCAGTATGTCCCGAGTTCGCCATGTACAAAGTCACGCTGTACTGCTGCCATGTTTGAGTAATCGTAATTGCACGAGTAACCGAATCTAAGGTTCCCCCCACGGTATCCATATACATGTTGCCGGCCATGCTCAAACATGAACGACACCGCACCCAACCGCTGAAGGTGTAGGTCGTGAATTGAGTTGGTGACTCGTCGGTTGACCAGTACATGTCCCAGTTGGTCGATGAACCAGTCGCACTAAGTACTCCGTTACCACCTCGTGCGATTGATGGTTCTACACGCACACTCGGGCTACCAGATGCCACGCCTGAAAGGACCGTCGGCTTCAGAACATTAGGCAATGCAGCGATCGCTGAAACCGATGACGAAGTTCCTGGAGTAAACGAAACTGAGTCAATCATCACTGAGTCCCCGTAATCAAGAGGGTCTAATGTCACCGTAAACGATGTCTTACACGACGAACCAGTGACGGTGTACGACACCTGAGTCCATGATGTCGTCACGTTGAATATCTGACTTTGGGACACAGTCGTTTGCGATGAGCAACCAGACGCTGTTCCCTTTTGATCAATCCATAATCCGATACGACCAGTCGTAGAGTCTGGTGATTTCACCCATGCGGACAATGTGTAGGTCGCATTAGCAACGGGAGCCCACGACACGTTCTGATAGAGGCCGACATTGTTGTACGGGCCACCGGACGTCTTGGTGTTATTCACCCTGACCGCAGTTGTACCCATAGGTTCAGCTGTCGAACGCTCATTTGCAAGAACAGTTGTCGTAAATCCGCTGCTCGTCGCCCAACTAGAGGCACTGCCAGTTTCAAAATCTCCGTTCAACAGAACGTCAAGGTCTTCCATGTTCCCTGGTGGCAACAGATTCGAAGTCGTTCCATTCCCACCAATAGATGGCGTGAACGTCACCGCATCAATTTCAACAGTGTCACCAGCGTCCAACGGGTCAAGAATTATTCGGAATCCGTTACGACACAAGGCGCCATTGACCGAGAACGACACCTGTTGCCAATCGGTTGTGACATTGAAAATTTGATATTGCGCCAACGTTGGCTGGCTAGAACAGCCTGAACCCGTACCAGTTTGTTGAACCCACAAACCAATACGACCGGTTGTGGTATCGGGCGACTTGACCCATGCCGACAATGTATAAGTGGCTCCACCTTGTGGAGGCCACGCAATATCTTGATACAAACCAGTGTTGAGGTATGGCCCCCCAGATGTGTTGTTGTTTTTCACCTTGACCGCAGTAGTGCCTTCGTTTTCAGTCGGCGCAGTTTCGTCACTTAGTACCGTGGTGGTATAGCCACTGTTTGTAGCCCAACCTGAAGTGTTGCCTTCTTCAAAATCACCGTTGTAGGTAAAGTCAAGATCTTCAATATCACCGTTTGACAAGAAGTTACCCGAATTACCATCCTCAAAATCACCGTTCGGTAAAATTGAAGCGCCTGTTCCCGTCTCAAAATCTGGGTTAGGTAATAAGTTCTCCGAATCACTGGCATCTTCAAAGTCTCCGTGCGGAATACTCCCCTTACCTTGACGACTATCAAAACTTCCGTCAATGGCTGATGTGTCATCTGGTTCAAAACTTCCAGTCGGCACTAATGAAGCAGCATCAAATCCACCGGTTGGCATAGCCGACTGAGTACCGCTGACATCCATTTGAATCACAAACTCAGAGGTTCCACCACCAGCTGAGAAACCAATGTACACACCCATCGGAAACTTGTTGCCGCTGACTTTTACCAATGCCTCTGCCCCAATGCCGAGACTGAAGGCATTGCCTTGTTTTCCGATGTGGAACGTGATGGTGTTCAACGAGAATCCACCATTTGACATATTCACTTCCAACTCACCATCAAGTGAGAAGTCGGTGTCGTCAAACCACCCTGTGGCTTTGATATTCGAAAGCGAATCATCAAGACCAACTTTGTCCATTAAGTATCCGGGCAGTTTGAAGTTTGCCGTTAACGAGTTCAATTCGGGTTTGAGTTGCAGCACTGTGTCATAGAGGTTCACTGAAGGTAACGAAGTCAAGTTTGTCCAAGCCCACCCAGTGAGTTGTGATGAATCAAGTTCAACGCCACCACTCGATGTTCCGCCGTCAACACTTCCTCCAACCGCTACTTGAGCAATCACGATTCCGTCCGGGGTCCATTCCACACAGCCATTAGTGCCAGTGGTCGGAATACCAGGAATGCTGATTTCAAAACCGCCACAGAACTGGAAGTTCAATCCATCGTTAGCCGCACTGAGATCTGGCATTTCCATATTCTCGTCAAACGAATCTTCACGTTCGCCCTTCCAAACTGTCAAAGTTGGTGCGGTAATGCTGAAGTTGTCAAAGTCGGCATCGGGGGCCACACCTTCAATACGACCCCATGATCCATCGGTGTTCAATGCGCCATTGATCGCCAGTGAAGGCAGTCCGTCGGGCAGATCCATCGTGCCATCGAGCATGCCTAGGTAGATGCCTTCGGCATCTGAGCAGTTGTCTTCAAGCGGGCAAGTATCACCCAGTGTGAATTGCGCGTTGATGTCAACACCTGTTGTGCTATTTCTCCACGTCGTATTATCGATTGATACATTCCACGTGAGGTCACCATCTGTTGACTGAACGGTTCCAGTCATTGATTCAGCACTAATACTCAAACCTGAAAAACCAGGGACTTCCCAAGTGTCATCGACTTGAACCGTCAGCGTTGCAGTCCAGTTGTCTTCATCGGAGTATTTGATGTCGGCATATTTCTTGAACGTGCTGTAAGCATCAAAAGCCATGTCGACGGTTCCACCAAGACCACCAGTTGCCTCCATCGCTTGACGCGAGCCAGAAGTTTGCTGAACAGTTCGCACTCCAGCTGTTTGCACAGTCGCTTCACTATTCATTCCAATAGATCCACCACCCAAAGCGAAACCAGTTGACAATGGAACTTTTCCGCCAGCAGCATCTTTAATTGATCCACTGAACTTGTAATACGGAACAGTGCGCGCCACACCATTCTTCACATAACCAACACTCTCATAACGACCCACCAAAGGAATCGGAGTCGCGCCCATACGCAACACACCCGCAACTGTCAATGCATACGCGCCCTCACCTTGCACATCACCATCTAACAAAATGCGACTGTTCTTCCGCGAAATCACCGCAGCGACATTGGTCTGTTTCACAATCGCGCCAGTTGCGTTTGAGAACTTGATCGTGAGACGCGTCAACGGATCCCAACCCTCGGGCAAACTAATCATCTTCACATCGTTCGTCGTGACCGTCACTTTGCCATCAATCGCACCATTGTCAATCGTGATCGAACCCTGAATACTCGGCTTCGACATCGGTTGACTCAATCCAAGAACTTGACCACCACCATTACTGATCGCAACATTCCAGGTCTTTGCCGCCGAATACGTGAACGTTCCATTCATCGTCAACTTCGAACTCGTCAACACCGCCGTCGTGGCAAGATCCCACGTCACCACATTGTTCTTACTCGCAATCACACCAGTGAGATCTTTCGTCGCCACAGTCAACACTGGGAATACTTTGGGTGCCCATGTCTTTGTCGACGCATTCAAAATACGGACACGCCACGCCTTCTCATCCAAAATCAACACGCGTGCATTCGCAACAACTGGTGTCGTGTCACCAAGAACAACCGTCGTTGTTCCAGTCACACCAGGGACACGTTCAGTCATATCAATCGTCGTCACACCCGTCGCGGTCGTTTTGTCAATCACGCCCGCCGCACCACTACCCGTGATCCGCCACGTCGCTTTGACATCCACAGCATCATTCTTCGGAGCCGAATACGAACCCGACAACGCGATCGTCTTCCCAGCAAAAGGAACCGAACCCTTCGCCGACAACTTGTAACTACCGTCATCGTTCAACGCACCCGACAAATCAATCTTGCCTTGGCCACGCGATAACGAATACTTCACCTCACCAACTAACGCCTTCTTCGCAACCGAATACGTCAAGACCAAAGTTGCATCGTTCTTCCACGTCGGAACGACCTCCGGATGATTTGACAACACCACCGTCACCGAACCTGATGTCACACCATCAACTGTTTCCAACGAACCAGAAAAATCATTACTCGATAAATCAAAACCACCAACCGAACCCGAACCGCCCGTAATCGTGGTCACCCAATTCGCATCGTCAACCACCGAAGTTGAACCCGTCAACTTAATCCCAGCCGGAACCACAACATCAACAACTGCTTCACCAGCAACCGGAACCGAACCACTCTCAGTCGGCGCCACCGAATCAGTTGGCACCGACGTATCAACAACCGAATCAGCAGGAGCATCAGTACTCGACGAAGACACCGAACCTGAATCGCCTGAACCCACCAACGCCACAACACCAAAAACGACACTGCCCAACGCCACGACGCCAACTGCCGCCGCCACCAACGGATTCTTGATAACCCAACCAAAAATTTTCGACACGACGCCAACCCCACTCTTTGGTTGAAGCCTCAAACACCTCAACTAATCAAGGGATAAATGTAATCCAAAATGTCAGACCCAGCGACATTGAGATGCGCTGGCGGCATCTCGTTGAGCAGCTCAATCGTTCCAAAAACGTTGCTCTTTAAACGGATCGGCATACATGTGATAACCATTGCGCTCCCAAAAGCCCGGTGCATCCTTCGGAATGAGTTCAATTCCCCGCAGCCATTTGGCACTCTTCCAGAAATACAAGTGTGGGATCACAATGCGAACTGGGCCACCATGTTCAGGCGTAATTTCTTCGCCCTCAAATGCGTACGCAACTAGGGCCTCATCAGTGGTGATATCAGCCAACGGCACATTGGTCGTGTAACCAAATTCAGCGTGTTCCATCACATGGGTTGCTTCAGGTTGCACGCCTGCCATCTCGAAAAGATCGCGCACTCGTACCCCGGTCCAAGTGGTATCAAATTTGCTCCATTTGGTGACGCAATGAATGTCAAAAGTCAATGACACGCTTGGTAAAGCCTTCAATTCGTCGAGAGTCAGGGTGAAGGGACGATCGACTAGGCCAAAAATGTTTAAGTTCCATTGATCAGGTTCATAATCAGGGATATCGCCCACGTGAAGCACCGGAAAACGATCTGTTAAATACTGACCGGGTGGCAAACGGTTGGCGTCTAGGCCTTTTGCGGAAATGTCCTGCCTATTGCGCTCAAAAAAACTCATACCTGTATTCTGACCCATATTTCACATGAGAACACCGCCCGAGTCTGTGGTTTTTCGGCTGTAGTTTGATTCCATGGTTGAAGTGTCCACCATCTACCTCGTTCGGCATGCCAAAGCGGGTGACCGATCCTCTTGGGACGGCGACGACACCATTCGCCCCCTGTCGGGGAAGGGTCGCCGCCAGGCTGTAGCCATCAGCGATCGACTTTTCGATTTAATCGCAGCACATCCGGACGCCCAACTCATCTCAAGTCCCTACATTCGCTGTATGCAGACCCTTGAGCCCCTCGCTGCCCGTCTTCATTCTCAAGTGTTGGCCGATCCACGACTCGCCGAGGGTTACAACCGTGATGGGGCACTTGAACTGATCTCTACTTTGCCTAACGGTTCGGTCTTATGTAGCCACGGTGATGTCATTCCCGATGTGATGGCAGCTTTACAACGACGCCATGCCGAGATCATTGGTGATCCCGATTGGCGCAAGGGCACAGTTTGGGTATTGGCTCGTGAAAATGGCGAGGTCACCGAAGCATCGGTGTGGGCGCCACCGGCAATTGACTAATCAGTTTCTCGTCACGGAATTGTTGTTGTTGACGCAGTAACTGCATCATCAATTTGCGTCACCAGGCCCTGCACCATTGATGCAACCTCTGCGGGCGGATTTGAGTCAAGGCATGAAGTCATCTCGGGCTGTGCTGATGCGGCATCATCTATAAAACGGAAGAATGTGATTCCCAAGAAACAGTGAGCGTCTGGGTATGTCGGATCAGCAATTGTGGCTTGTCGAAGCAAGACCATGCCATTTTGCAAACGGGTTACCGCTGCATCGGCGTCAGCCTCTTGTGTTGACGACAAAACTGTGAACCAGCCGAAATACGTAAGTGCTTCAATGTTGTCTGGTTCAACAGCCAAGACTCGTGAATACAAATCAAGAACCGCTGAAATATCGGACATACCAAGTGATCGTGCTTGAACGAGTAATGAACTCACACTGCCGTCTTCAATACCACCAGTCATAACCTGTCCCGGTAAACGCTCACCGGTATTGCGAGCAACCAAAACACCAGACGTGATCGCCAACAGCAAAACCAAGGCTGACCATGCGATCGGGCGCCATCCAATACGTTTGCGAACCTTGGGTTGTTCAACATCAGACAATTCACGAATGATGATCGCCGCGCGCGCAGTATATGAATCCTTGAGTGACACATAATCGTCGTCGGCAACGTCGCCTACTGCGAATTCACGTTCAAGATCAGCCAACGACGTCAACAAAAATTCGCGTTCTTCTTGCAGTTGATCGCGCCTTTCAGGAGTCACGCTTTTCTCTCTTTTCCTGCATAGCTATTTCAACAAGTTCTCGATCGGCGTCGGTCGCACTTACTGAACCCTGAACTTTCCATCGTCTAAAAGCCACAACAAGTCCAGCCACCGATACAACTAGAACTGCAATCGGTAACGCCCAAATCAGCGCATCAAATCCGGTGCTACCCGGGACCAACTTGAGATCAGCGGAATAACTCTCATCGATCGCCTTCACAATTTGACTATCAGTCAATTGACCATCGGTCACCTGACGCGCAATTTCTTTTCGAATTGCCTGTGAAGCCCCACCACGCGACTCATACACACTCTCTCCGTCGCAAGTCGGGCATGCCAATCGTTTTGAGATACTTTCAATTCGATCTTGTGGAGTCGCTGGTCCTGAATCTCGTTGAGTACCAAAGATCATCAATGCGACAACGCAAAACAACATCACGAACCAGCTTGACCAGTGCTTCAGTTTCGTATTGAGTTGATTCGTCATGAGCCACTGTCCTGAGTCATTGATGTAATTGCTGAACCAAGAAGCTCGGCCGTGATCTGACCAGTAAATCTCTGTGCGACAACTCCGGTCGGACTGATGAGCCAAGTCTCAGGAACTTGCGCAACTCCATAATCCACAGAAATATTCGCGTCTTCATCACGGATGATGGGCCAACCACCACCACTTTTCTCAAAGAAATCTCGCACTGCCTGTTCGTCATCGTCATTAACGATGGTGTACAGCTCGGCAGCAGTTCCGTCAAGAGCTTCTTGAGTCTTGAAGAACTTCACCAATTCGGGATGTTCGCGCTTGCATGGAACACACGTGGAATTGAAGAAGTTCAACACAACCCATGAACCACGGCGACGTGAGAGCAAAAACAAGTCTCCGTCATAAGTCGTGCTTGAAATTTCTGGTGCTGGTTTCAACAACAAGGGCGTCGTTGCAGTTTCAGATTTGTCATTCGATGTGATTGCCAAAATGACAATGAAGAAAACCATCACTACTGCAATGGCAACCGAAATGATCGGCGCGATACGGCGAGGGGCCTGCTCAGACATGTTCAGCTACATCGGGCCGGTTCATTGGGGTATCCGCTGATACGGGAGCAGTTGGTTGACGACGTTTACCCGGAAAGGCAGCGAGCACTGTTCCGACAGCCATGAGGCCTCCGCCAATCCACAACCACAAAATGAGTGGCTTCACATAAATCTTGATTCGTGCTTCGGTGTCAGTGGGGCGAACATTACCTTCAAGAGTGACGTACAGGTCCTTGGCAAAACCTGTCTTCACGCTTGGTGTGCCAATATCCATACCTTGCTTGAGGTACTTGCTGCGCGCTGGACTGTACACCTGTTCACCATCAATACGAACGGCAGCCTTCACACTGGTCTTCACATTGTCTGATTCGAGTGACAAACCTTCGAAGGTGAATGTGTGACCGGCAAAAGTCACGGTCTCGCCCACTTTCATGACAAATTCTTGGGTGCGCGTATACGAAGAAGAAGCACTTAAGGCCACGGCGATAATGATCACGCCAAGATGTACAACCATTCCCCCGTTTGCGCGACCCACTACTCCGCGCCATCCTTGACGTCGACTCGCCAAGACAATTTGACGAAGCGCAGCCCCAGCAGCAAATCCGCCAAGCGCAAAAGCTGACAGCGAAGCCCAACCATCAGCACCGACAAAAACAGAAACTGCGAGTGCACCGACTCCACACCATGCCGGCCAAAACAATCGATCGCGTAAAACTTCTTGACTGGCTTTACGCCATGGGAGGACTGGAGCGATGGCCATCAGAAACAGCAACGTCAATCCGAGCGGCATAGTCATTCGATTAAAGAACGGCTCACCAACCACTATGCGGCGATCATTCAACGCTTCAACGAGAAGAGGGAAAACTGTTCCGAGCAAAACCACAAACGCGAAAACGCTAAAGACGACATTGTTCGCTAAAAACGCGCCCTCACGACTGATCGGTGAATCAATTGCTCCAGGTGATCGCAATTGGTCGCCACGACGTCCAATCAAAACAATTGCAACGACCACAATCACAGTGAAGAAAGCCAACAACCAGGGCCCGACGCTGCCCTCGCTGAACGCGTGCACGCTGTTAATGACTCCAGAACGAGTGAGGAAGGTTCCGAGAATCGTCAAACTGAAAGTAGCGATCACCAAACTCAGGTTCCAGACCCGCAACATGCCACGACGCTCTTGAACAAGTACCGAATGCAAATAAGCAGTTCCCGTGAGCCATGGCAAGAAACTCGCGTTTTCCACTGGGTCCCACGCCCACACACCGCTCCAACCGAGAACTTCGTAACTCCACCAACTACCAAGGATGATGCCGAGTGTTAAGAAAGCCCATGAATACAGCGTCCAACGACGAGTTTCAAGTAACCATCCTTCACCGACTCGACCAGTGATCAAGGCCGCTATCGCGAATGCAAAGGGCACGGTGAAACCCACGTATCCGATGTACAAAATTGGTGGATGAAACAAAACAAGAATGTGATTTTGCAGGAGCGGGTTTGGCCCTGGGCCATCGTTCACACCAGGAGCACCCATCGCAAACGGATTCGCTGGCCCAAATGACAACATAAAGAAGAACAATCCCACTGCGAATAAAACAACCATTGCCCACGCCAAAAGTTCGTCGCCAGCACGCGCCCGAAACTTTCGTGCAACGGCCGCAATAAATCCCGTAAGGACGAGCACCCACATCAAAATGGATCCCTCGAGAGCACTCCACAGCGCAGTCACATTGAAAAGTGCAGGCGTGTCACGTGAACCAACTTGTTGCACATACTTCAAGGAGAAGTCCCGTGTGATAAGCGCACGTTCCATCATGATGAACGCCAAGAGGGCTGCAGCAAACGCAACGTACGCGTATCGAGTTGTCGACCTCAATGCACGAAGATCGTGCTTTCGGATACCAGCAACAGTGATGGCGATACCCGACAGGCATGTCAAGAGACCGAGCAAAATCGCACCGCGGCCAATGGCACCATTAATGCTTACTGCAAGCACGCGGTTCCTTCAGCAGTTGCTGCCTCATCGTCAACTCGGTCGGGGTTTTCCGCCTCATATTCATTTGAGTGCTTTACTTCAACCCGATCTCCAAGAAAAACGCCATCATTCAAAATGCCGTGCACAACAACCGGAATACATTCTTTAAAGATTCCGCCTGGCTCACCGTCATAGGTCACTGGTAACGACTCTCCACCAAAAGACATATTGAATTTGGTGGTGACTCCGTCATTTTTGACTGTCCCCTCGTCAACCACACCTTGAATTCGCAATCGACGTCCGGGTTCACAGCCCGACTTGGCACCAATCTCGTCAACGTTGCAGTAGTAGTCGATGGCTGAAGTTAAAAACTTTGTCAGAACAACTCCACCGCTGACGACAACTAATAACAACACAATGATTGCTGGCCATGGCCGACGCTTACGTCGCTGACGTGCTGAAACAGGCCGCGGAGAAAGATCAAGCGAATCAGCGGAGGTTCCAATTTCGTCGTCATTGCCAATCTGATTCATAACCACGGCCTCTCATCTCGAGGAACTTCACGAGATGACTTACGGGCACGACGAATAATCCCCAATGCATAGGCTCCGACTAAGCCAAAAGTGACGATGTAACTGGCGAAGATGAAACCGGCATCGTCCATTAGCGAGCGACTCCTTGTGCTTCGGCACGACGGGTCGTCAGTGCGTTGTCAAGTCCCGAATCGTCGAGCATGTCGTCAAGTGCAAGCGAACGTTGACGGTGCAACACCAACCACCCATACATCAACGTGAAGACAACCACACCAAGGAACAGCGTGAACAACATCAACCCGTCCATTTCAACATCGGTTCCCCGACCAGCCACACTCGCTTCTTGATGCAGTGTGTTCCATAGTTGAACTGAGAAATGTACGAGCGGAATTTCCAAGACCGCGAGCAACGCTAAGACTGCGCTTCGTCGTGCTCGCTGCTGATGAGTGCCACCTAAGCCACGAACTGCCAAGTACCCGATGTATGTCACGAATAAGAACGCCGTCGTCGTGAGGCGAGCGTCCCAAGTCCAGTAGGTACCCCAAGTAATTCGTCCCCACAAACTGCCGGTAACCAATGAGATACCCATGAATAGAACACCGACTTCGGCTGAGGCTCCAGCGATGCGGTCCCACGTGAGCGAGCGGGTGCGCTTCCACAGATATGCGGCCGACGAAATTCCGGTGACAACAAAAGCAAGGTATGCCAACCAGGCGCCAGGCACATGTGCATACATGATGCGCACCGACTCTCCTTGGTTGACATCGGCAGGAGAAACAAAAATGGCGAGGATGATCAGCAATGTGATCCCGGCCAAAATCACGACACCGAGACCTCGTGTAAACGGCGTACCAGTGACTCGATCACGAGGGGAATGTTTTGACATAGATGTGTTCACGATTCTCCTCCTTGTACTACAGGCCATATAAAACCTGCCAGTTAAAACTTTTACTCGTCGAGTAATGGCCCAAAGGCCACTGCCCCAGCAACACTGAACAACACTGCGAACACTGCCAGCAGACCTAACCAAGGCCAACCTTCACTGATCGCAATTCCGTTCGTGCCGAACGCAGATTCGGTCGCCCGAGTTGCTCCGATCAACACTGGTGCAACCACCGGCAACAAAAGCAACGGAAGCAATGTTTCGCGTCCTTTGGCACCAGCAGCAAGACCTCCATACAGAGTACCTACAGCGGCCAAACCGCAGGTAGCGGCAACCCCAGTGGTGACCAAGAGCACGCCACCACCCCACGAAACTTGAGCTCGATACAAAACAACCGCCGCCCCAACGAGCAATGTCACCAAGACCAATAACTGGACCATGAGAGCCAGCATTTTCCCGAGGAAAATCCCCGTGGCGGGCACCCCTGCCGATCGCAACTGGTCAAGAGCCCCGTCGGCGGTTTCAAGGGCGAATGACCGTGAAACCATGATGAGCACGCTAAAAAGCGTGGCCAGCCAAACCAGCCCGGGTGCTACCCGTTCAAGGACCGCATCGCTATCAAGGGCAAAGGCAAACATAACCATCACAATGAGCGCGAAGGGCAAAACCTGGTTCAGCAGAACTCGGCTCCTTCGCTCAACCCGCAAGTCTTTGGCGGCAATCAATCGCGCGGTCGCGATCACTCCCGCTGAACCCTGTGATGAATTGCTCACAACCCACCAATTTCTCGAACTTGTCCCGCCACTACTTCAACTTGCCGAGTCGCCAACTGCGCAGCGCGCTCAAGTTCGTGACTCGCGACCATCACAGTTGCTCCAGCTGCGGCGGCCATCTTGAGAACCTGATCGAGTTCGTCACGACCTGTGGCATCAAGGCCAGCGTGGGGCTCATCGAGTAACCACAGCTCGGCTCGACGAGCAACTAAACCTGCCAAAGCAGTCCGACGCTTTTGGCCGGCCGACAAACGCGACACTGACAAATCGGCCAAACGACCATCAAGACCCATGCGCCGCAGTGCGGCATCAACCTCGGCACGAGTTGCACCGACCGTACGTCCCCAAAATCGAACATTCTCACTGACCGTGAGATCGCCGTACAGACCATTGTTGTGGCCGATGACTCCGACCCGATGCCGCACCAGTTCGCGATCGTTTTTCAAATCGACACCTAGTACCTGGCCCTGACCACGCTCAAGCGGAATGAGTCCAGCGCAGAGTCGAAGCAGAGTGGTCTTTCCGGCCCCATTTGGACCACGCAACAACACAATCTCACCACGGCACACCGACAAGGTTGCCCCCGCTAATGCTGGGAAGGAACCCAGCACTGCAACAGCGTCCACCAGATCGATAACCACATCTGTACTGGGCTCGTGGGCGATCGTTGACATGCAGATGCGACGCTATCTGCAACCTCTGCGCTGCCCTATTCTCAGACTCCAACGCAGGTATCGTTTGAAACCTGTGGCGAACGACGAAACACCTGGATCTTCAACGACTGGCTCATCCAGCTTCGGTGACGATCTTTCTCCACCATCCGACAGTGACCCCTTTGAAACCTCGCGACCGATTCCTCGTTCAACAGAAACTGGACCAATTGAGCCAGTCCTAATTCCACGTGACAACGGCGAGGAAATCCGTAACACGGCTCCCCCAGTCAAGGTTCCCTATTGGGACCGACCCAAACCTAGAAAAGACTGGTACTGGTTTCTTGGTCGACTCGGCACAAGTTTGATCGTCCTTGGACTCTTGATGTTTTTGTTCGTCGGTTACCAATTGTGGGGAACCGGTATTGAGGAAGCACAGTCGCAGAACAAACTTGAGAACCGATTCACCGAAATCGCGGCGACAACCATCTCGCTACCAACTACATCAATTTCACCTTCAGTCACCGAACCAGCAGTGACAACAACAGTGACTCCTCCACAACCAGTCGTGATCAAAGAAGGCGATCCCATGGCGATCATTGATTTGCCCACAATTGGAGTCAGTAAATTCGTTGTCGCTGGGGTTGAAACTGCCGATCTGAAAAAAGGTCCTGGCCATTATCCCGGGACGCCGTTCCCGGGCGAACTTGGTAACGCGTCAATTGCTGGACACCGCACAACATATGGTGAACCATTCCGTCATCTCGATGATCTCAATATCGGAGACCCCATCATCGTCACCGATTTGTTGGGAAGAAAATTCACGTATCTCGTCTCCAATCAACAAGTTGTCGGTGCATCTGATTCGTGGGTTGTAGCCACCACCGATCCCACAAAAGCCATCCTCACATTGACCACCTGTCATCCCGAATTTTCGGCCAAGCAACGTTTAATTGTTTCGGCTGAACTTGATGTCACGCAAAGCGAAATCGCCACTAATCCAGCTGCTGTTTATACCGATGACGCCGACACAGATACAAACCGTGACAGTGAAGCCTTTACTGACACGACCACCATTCCAACAAACACCATCGGTTCTCCAGAGGTTTCAACAACTAATCCAGCAACGGTAATGGACGATTCAAGTATTACAGAAGGTGCCGATGCCTTGAGTCGTGGGTGGTTCAGCGAGCCCTCTGCGATCCCTCATACATTGTTGTGGTTGCTATTTGAATTGCTCATCGTGTTGGGTGGTTGGCAAGTTGCCAAGAAATTCCGCAACCGAATCATTGGAGCCGTCGTCGGCTTCATCCCATTCTTTGTGGTGCTGTACTTCGTCTTCCAAAACGTGAATCGCCTCTTGCCGCCCAACTTGTAACTCTTGGGCGCGAAAACACCCCGTTTTCGGGGGTCTATTTGCCCAACAAATCAGAACACAGAGCAAGCGTGCCCGAAACTAGGGCATGGGGCGATTCCCAGGGCACAAAATGTCCACAGTCGCGCAACAAATACGGACCAACATGATTGTCAAAGACAACGGCAGCCATTTGATCAAAGGCTGGATAGATGACGTGATCGCTGGGACCAAACAAAATTAAAGTCGGTGTTGTTTCGTTACGACCCATCACGCTTGGCTCACTGCTTTTTGAAGGATGAAAGACAGTTTCATAACCACCAAACGATGCTCGTAAAACTCCTGCGCTGGCAAATGGTTCTGTATGAAAATCAACAGCCTCTTGGTCAAAGGTTCCTGGATGTGCCCAAAAGCGACTTCCGTAAAACGTTGCGATATATCGGCGTCGAGCATCGGGCGTTGAAAGTTCAGCCGCCAATCCATCGGCATCAGTTCCCTGACGAATGAAATAGTCGGCAGCTTCGCGCGGAGCACGGGTGCCATGAATATTTCTCATGCGTTCTCTATCAAAGGGCAATGGCGAATTGAACAAAACCATTCGGTCAACAAATTCTGGATAGCGCAACGCCATATCTTGAATCACCGGGCCACCCATGTCGCCGCCCACAACGACAACTTTGTCGTAGCCGAGTTGATCATGTACGAGTGAGTACATGTCTCGTGAGTGTGATGGCGTGTCATAGAAACCATCGGGCGCTAACCCACTATCACCAAAACCCCGAAGGTCTGGAACAATGACATCAAAGCCCGCAGTCACCAACGGCTCAATCACTTTCCAAAAGATGCGCTTACTTTCTGGCCAGCCATGAACGCATAACAACGCCGTCCCGTTTCCGTTGGGAGACTGTTCATAGACAAACGACTGTTTGAAACCACGCAGAGTTGATGAGTGCAGTTGAAATCGTTGCGGATCAATATCGGGATTCATACCCCTACCGTACCGACATCAACAAAATCACGTCGTACTCGGCGATTCCATACGCCTAACCTGTCAACCATGGATGCAAACGAATTTCGCGCCAACGGTCAAGCAGTCATCGAACTTATTGCGCAATACCTCGAAACCATTGAGCAGCGTCCTGTCACAGCCGCTGTGCAACCGGGCGAAATTCGCTCAATGTTGCCTGAGCATCCACCGACTTCCCCCGAATCTTTTGATGATGTTCTGCGCGATGTCAACGACATCGTCTTACCTGGGCTCACCCATTGGCAACACCCGAACTTTTACGCGTTCTTTCCCGGCAACTCGTCTTACCCATCAATCCTTGCCGATCTATTGACTGCTGGTTTGGGAGTACAAGGTATGAGTTGGCTCTCATCGCCAGCTTGCACCGAAGTCGAAACGCTCATGCTTGATTGGATGCAAGAACTTCTCGGATTGCCCGAGAAATATCGCAGCACCACAGCCACCGGTGGCGGAGTCATTCAAGGTTCAGCAAGCGAAGCGACTCTCTCGTCAATCCTTGCCGCACGTTGGCGTGTCACTCACGGCAAAGTGAATCTTGACGGTGACACATCAAAACTGATCGCTTACTGCACTTCCCAATCACATAGCAGTATTGAAAAGGGTCTGAGGATTGCTGGCATTGGTACGCAAAACATTCGTGTCATTGAACATGATCAATCGTTTGCTATGAACGCCGACGCGCTTGAGGCACAAATGATTGCCGATAAAAACGCGGGACTCATTCCGTTCTGGATATGCAGTACTCATGGCACTACTTCATCTGGAGCGTTCGACCCGACACCTGCGATTGGTCTGATCGCTCGACGCCACAATGTGTGGCTTCACGTGGACGCTGCCATGCACGGCATTGCTGCGCTCGCACCCGAACTTCGTTGGGTGAATGATGGGCTTGAACTTGCTGACAGCTACTGCACCAATCCGCACAAGTGGATGGGTGTCAATTTTGATTGCGATCTCTTTTGGACATCAGATCGCGCATCATTACTTGGGGCACTGAGCATCTTGCCCGAATACCTGCGCTCGGCCGCCGCAGAATCGGGAGCGGCCATTGATTACCGTGACTGGCAAATTCCGTTAGGACGTCGCTTCCGATCACTCAAGTTGTGGTTCACAATTCGCACCGATGGCACTGCGGTGTTCCAAGAACTCATTCGCCGCCATGTTGCGATTACTCAAGAACTTGCTGCGCTAGTTGCCGCCGATTCACGATTCGAAATCGTAGCTCCGCACACTCTCAATCTGCTGTGTCTACGGCTGATCGGAGACTCCCTCGAAAACGGTGACAAACTCACTGATTCATTGATTGAGACTGCCAACGCCACTCGAGAAGTCTTCTTCACCCGAACAGTGCTTAATGGTCGCAGTGTGCTGCGATTCTCCATCGGTGGTCGCACCACCGAGCGCCATCACGTGATGGCAGCGTGGGAATTGTTAAAGAATCTCTCATAAGATCACACGAACCCAACAAGTTGAAACCGACTCAAGCATGAACGATACGAACTACATGATGCAGGCAATCGAAGTCGCTGCTGCTGCTCGTTTGCGTACATCCCCTAACCCGTGGGTCGGTTGCGTCATCATCACCACAGATGGGCAAACTTTCACCGGCGCTACTGAAGCACCCGGCGGTCGGCACGCTGAAATTGTTGCACTTGATGCTGCAAGTTTGGCCAACGCACAACTACAAGGCGCAACTGTCTATACAACGCTTGAACCCTGTAATCATCAAGGTCGCACTGGCCCGTGCACGGAAGCTCTCATCAATGCGCAAGTTGCACGAGTCGTAAGCGCCATTACCGATCCCGACTCACAAGTTGGTGGTCAAGGTTTTCAGGCATTACGTAATGCCGGAATCAACGTTGAAATCGGTTTGTGTGCCGATCTCGTTAATGAACAACTCCGTCCATATCTGCATCACCGTACTACTGGTCGACCATTCGTCATTTTGAAAATGGCAACAACTCTTGATGGCCGAACCGCCGCTCCTGACGGAACAAGCCAATGGATTACCGGAGAAACTGCACGTGTTGCTTCTCATCAGTTGCGGGCTGAGAGCGACGCAATCGTTGTTGGTGCGCGAACAGTGCGGACCGACAACCCTTCACTCACCACGCGACTCGTTGATGGTCCATCACCTCAGCGCATCGTGCTTGGATCAGTGGCACTAGATGCAAAAGTACATCCGTGTCTTGAATGGGACCAATCACTTCCAGATCTACTTGACACTCTTGGCCAAGAAGGAGTTCTACAAGTCATGGTTGAGGGCGGAGCAACTGTCGCTGCCTCTTTCCATCGGGAAAATCTCGTCAATCGCTACGTCGTGTATATCGCTCCAGCCATTATGGGTGGCGCCGACGGAACCCCCTTATTTTCGGGTCATGGTGCAGCCTCGATTGACCGAATGTGGCGCGGTTCAATAACTTCAACACGCATGGTTGGCGACGACATCGAAATTGTGATCGACAACAACTCTTGTTAGTCAAAGATGCGTCAGAAGGCCTGCGGGGGTCATCTGTTACGCTGAGATATCAGTCAAAATTCGTCGCCGTCAGCAAACTCAGTCATTCGCGTGTCACAAGCACAGGTCCCTACCGAGTGGGGAATGTTTGTGTGTTCAGCCTTTCGTGATACAACAACGCAAACCGAGCATGTGGCTTTTTCAGTTGGCGATTTTGAAGATTCTGAACCAGTCCTCACGCGGGTCCACAGCGAATGTCTCACTGGTGACGTCTTTGCCAGCCGGCGCTGCGACTGCGGTCCACAATTACAAACTTCAATGTCGCTAATCGCTCAAGAAGGCCGTGGAGTTGTTGTGTATCTACGCGGGCACGAGGGACGCGGCATCGGCATCGCCCACAAGATCAGTGCATATTCCTTACAAGATCAAGGCCGTGACACCGTTGATGCCAACACTGAACTTGGTTTCGCTATTGATGATCGTGACTACTCAATTGGTGCGCGTATATTGCGCGATCTTGGCATCAGGCAAGTGCGTTTGATAACCAATAATCCCGCCAAGTTTGAAGGCCTTGAAGCCGAAGGTGTTGCAGTAGTTGAGCGAGTGCGCCTTGATCTTGCTCCAACCGAAGAAAACTTGCGCTATCTCCAGACAAAGCGCGACCGCATGGGTCACTTACTAGACCTCCCCGAAGCTGCGCTGTAAAACTTCGCCGTTTAATTGAACTCTTTCCCACATTGTTCGTGACGTTGCAACAGCAACGCACTCATTACAGGAGGGCGACTTGGGTTTCTTGCTCAGTCTGCTCGTAGCGGTCTCGAGTATTTTGACCGCTCCATCGTCAAATCCCGATCCCATTCGAGATTCGAAGCGTTTAGAGAACTTAGTCTTCTCCACAACATTGCGTAACTTCGTTGCCCTATCGCATCAACATCCAGAATCTGACAACTGGTTTGATTGGTCAACCGATTTATGTTCGGCTCCTTTTGTCGGTAGTTCTGGTCGAACATTTGATTTCACTGAGGCATGTTTGAGACATGATTTTGCGTATCGAAATTTCAAGCTGATGGATCGGCGATACTCATGCCCTCGACGTTTGCCTCATCAGGTGTGTACACCTGGCTCAAGCAGTGTAGGCAAGTGGTGGAACAGCAAGATTCGATTACGAATTGACTTGCGCTTTCGTACCGACATGATGAATCACTGCGCATCGCGCTCGCTGCTTGATTACTTGCCGTGCAAAGCATGGGCAACGGTTTTCTATAAAGGAGTCCGAACCGCGGGAGGTCTCTAACGTTTGGGTCGGTCAGAGAGTTTTTCGGTATTTGACTGCCATCACTTCATTGAGAAAGTCTCTGGCCAAGCCCCACTCGCGTTCAACTTCAACAAAGCCGGAGCGCTCAATGGTGCGCCGTGAAGCCGTGTTTTCTTCAGCGATATAGGCAATGACTGATTGGATATTTTCATCCGGAGTAATTGTGGCGATCAATAAATTCACCGCGGCTGATGCAGCCTTCATTCCGCGACCCCATGGCGCGATCCAATACCCCACAGGTGCCTCGCGAGTGACTTCATCAATACCGTGAATGCTTACGAGCCCGAGGGGAATTGAAGATTCTGAATCTTCAATCACCATTGTCCGGTACTCAGGCTCGTTCTCAATGAACCATTCAGCATCTTCCAGTGAATACGGTCGGGGTATCAGGGTCCAGCGTTGAATGGCCTCATCTTGACAGGCATCAAAAATCCATTCGATATCGTCATCCTCAAGACGGCGCAACTGAAACATGCTTATATTTTGACCTACCAATTCGGTAAATCAAAGTGATTTACACCATGAATGACGCATAACAACTCGTGTAACATCCGCGCAGTTGCACCCCAAATTGTTTCGTCATCAAGATGAAAGAAGAACATGGGTCGATCATCTGGAACTTCAACCCGATCAAAGTTCCACCATTCCCACGAAAACGTGTCAGCTCTCACAAGTTCGGCTAGTGGCACCCACAGTGCACGTTCAACTTCAAAGGAATTGATCAACAGATCGGGCTTTTCTTCAACTGTTGCAACTACTGGCACGATATAACTACGACTGACGAACGTTGAAAGTGGACTCAGTTCGGCATGAACCTTGACAAGTTGTGAGTGCACGCCAACTTCTTCGTGAGTTTCTCGCAACGCAGCCTCAATAATTGATTCACCTTCGTCAACTCGTCCGCCCGGAAAACTAATTTCACCCTGATGATTTGAAAGTTTTGTTGAACGTCGCGTGAGCAATATCTCTGCACCATGTTCACCGGGAGTTAGCAGCGCCAAAACGGCTGAAACTTTCTCGTCAACGCGTGGAGTTTTTTGCGCGCGCCCATCGATGGAGTGTTGCTGAATGAGGGCAACAACAGATTCAAAAGAGAAGTCGGCCGTTAGTTCGCCCCACATTGGGGCACCTGCATTTCGGCGCAGTGGTGGAGTTGGAATTTTCTGGGCTCCGCCAGCGCGGCGCGGCGAACCCGTCAACATCACGAATCAGGCGACGACAGTTGGCTTCCAGCCAGACGATTGCAGTTCTTTCAGAATTTCTGCGAGACCAGCCTTTTTCATATTGGTCATGGTCTTGCCTGGTGCTTCTTCACCACGTTCCCATTCATCCCACGCGGCGATGATCTTGTTCAGGTCGGCTGCTGGACGTTCGAATGATGAAGTCATAGGCAAAGTTTACGCCTCATCGGCATAAAGACTCTCGATGCGATGCTGTGTCGTTTTACAGATCAATGAGGTCATTGGCGCGGACTCGTCCGCCCGTATATCGCACCTCAAAATTCTGCTTCTCAAACCGTTCACGACCCACCAATCGAAGAACCTGTCGAACCACTTCGCGAGCTTGTTTTTCGTTGTACTTCTCGCAGAACAACACGTGGAACGCCGTCTCTTCCGACATCGTCGTGTGAGCCACGAGCAGAGGGAAAATGGCGTCGTACGCGTTGGCGAAGTCGTACACCATCGTCGAACCATCGAAGTCAACAACCTCGAGGCGACCACCTTTAATCACGAGTGCCGCATACGAACCAGTACCGATCGGGTCAGTCCACACCACCAGGCCAGTGCCATCAGGAAGTTTGAAACGCTTAGGCTTTGGCGTTGATTTTTTCGGGGGCTTATTCATGATTGCTTGAACTCTCGGCTCTTTTCGCGGATTTTGCTGGCCCACGTGCCCGCAGTATGCCCCGCTAGACGGCCGATTTCATCGGCTTTACCTTCAGGGGTCGCAGAAATCGGTTGTTTGACCTTGGGTTTAGGCGCTGAGTAATCGGTCCGCCACACCACCACGGCCAGAACGATCACAATCAAAATCTGCACTAATC
>JBIKOO010000055.1:0-11242 GCA_044358015.1 Ilumatobacteraceae bacterium | reverse complement strand
CAATGTGAACGCTAGTCGAGAAACCTGATCCATACATTGTGTCCACAGTTGGGGCATACAGATAATGCACCCCATGTTCTTCGAGCAGTTGTATATCGCGATCCATTTGAAGTGGATACTTTTCAAAATCAATTGAATTGTTGAACTGCAAAGGGTTCACAAAAATTGTTGCGACAACTACGTCTGCTTGTTGATGCGCAATTTCAAAGAGGGAAGTATGACCCTGATGAAGTGCGCCCATCGTGGGGACCATGGCCACAATTTGCCCCTCGGTACGGCAGACACCAACGGAATGACTCAGTTCCTGGGGAGTCCGAAGAATGTGCACAATCTTTAGTGGAAAGAGTGAGCGTCGTCGGGGAAAGCACCGCTGCGCACATCAGAAATGAAAGCCTGCGTCGCCTCAATGGTTGAAGTACGCAAGTCGGCGTAATGCTTGGCAAAGCGATATTTCGAATCGCAAAGACCAAGAACATCATGGAGAACTAAAACCTGTCCGTCGCAATTGATCCCAGCACCGATACCAATAGTGGGAATACTCACCTTATGCGTAATCTCTTGAGCGAGTTCCATGGGAACGCCTTCAATAACAATTGCGCTAGCGCCTGACTGTTCAACCGCGTGAGCGTCTTCAAGGATTCGTTCACGCCCACCGGCTTCAAAACCTTCGGTACGTCCTTGCACTCTGAATCCACCCATGCGATGAACACTCTGAGGTGTCAACCCGATATGTCCGATGACAGGAATATCCACTCGAGTAATCGCAGCAATGGTGTCCGCCATGTGAACGCCACCTTCAAGCTTGATGCATTGAGCGCCATTCTTCATCAACACGATTGACGACTCGACACCTTGTTCGGGGCTGATCTGATACGAACCAAAAGGTAAATCACCAATGACGAGTGCCTTGGTATTTGCTCGTGCCACACAGCGCACGTGGTACGCCATTTCTTCAAGATCGACCGGGATCGTGTTGCTTGTTCCTTGAACAACCATGCCAACTGAATCGCCGACCAAAATCATGTCAATTCCTGCTTCATCCACGAGGCGAGCAAAGGTGACGTCATATGCCGTAATCATCGTCATGCGGCGACCTTCGGCCTTCCACACCGCGAGATCGGGAACCTGAACTTTCTTACGATCGTTGGGCAGCGATGGCATCACAGAACCTCTTAGGGTCGACACGGGGGAACAGGTACTAAAACAGCAGAGCGAAACCTAGCGAGAGAGGCCCCCAGTTTGTTGTTTCGGGGTCTGATTTTTTGTGATTTAGGGCATGCCCATCATTGGCTAACAAATGCGGAGGGGCACAGATCGCGATAACTCAACATTCCACCACAGGAAGACGCCCGCAAAATGGCTTCTGTGCAGGCTTGGGCGAACATGTCAGCTCCAGCGGCCAGGACTTTGTTCAGTAGAGCAGGACGACCTACCGGATCGCTAAAAATTGGCTCATTTTCGGACAGAACCAAATCGCCTGGACCCACTGACAGTCCGAAAATCGTGTCTCCGTCATTCATGAGATGCGCTGGGCGCACGGCACGCGCGAGACCATCGTGTGCCACTGCCGCAAATTTGGTGCACTCCGACTTTGACAAACGCAGATTGGTCGCGACCGCACCGATCGTGGTGTTCAGGGAGCTTGCTGTTAGCGAATTCTCAATAGTTGCAACCGGTGTAGCGAGTGTTGACAAATAGTCACGCAGCGCTCGTCGATCGCTGGCGTTAGGTCGACGCAGACGCGTTGCGGACTCGTGCCACGGCAGACACGTATCTGCATTAATCAAAGACCCGATCGAGTTCACAACAGCAAGTGCTGAAACAACATGTCCATCGTCGAGACGCGTGCTGGCCATCCCTAATCCGCCCTTGAGTCCTCCAGAGCGCGCTCCCAATCCGGCCCCGACACAACCCACGTCAGAAGAAACCGATTTTGCCAACTTCGCCGCACGATAACCAAAAGTTGAATCGGGGCGATTGGCAAACTTTCCCCCACGACCAAGATCGAAGATCACAGCCGCCGGAACGATCGGAACAACCCACGATGGATCTTTTCCAACTGAGAAACCACTGCCCGTTTCCTCGAGGAATTCCATGACCCCCTGGGCACTCGCCAAGCCGTAGGCACTTCCTCCGCTCAAGACGATTGCGTGCACCTTCTGGATCAGATTCTCAGGTCGCAGAAGATCTGTTTCTCGTGTTCCTGGTCCACCACCGCGTACGTCAACCCCAGCCGTTGCGCCTAAGGGTGTCAGGATCACAGTTGTCCCAGTCAGCCAACCGCGGGAATTACGAGCAAAATGTCCCACCTTGACCGAGCCGACGTCAGTCAAAGAACCTCTCAGGGCATTCACACTTGATTGAGATCGATCGGAACGAGCCATAAGTCCATGCTGACAGATTCAGCAGTGCCAGTAAGTGCTGACCGCTAATCTCAAAGCGTGAAGGATGAACCGGCATATGCACCTGTGGCTATGACAAAAACCCGGGCGTTGCGTAATCGTTTCCTTGCGCGGGCAGTTCATTTCCTGTGGGAATTGGCGGTTGAAGCTGGAGCTATCGGGGCAACCACTCGACGAGGACAAAAGTTTGGATCTTTCGGTCAACAGAGTGTGATTTGTTTTCCGCCAAACACAATTTTCAATGAGAACTTCATCCATATTGGTCGCAACACCATGATTGGTCCCCAGTGCACCTTGTCGGCCGGAATGGTTCCGGGACAACAATGCATTTCAGAACGCATCGTGACCATTGGCGATAGTTGCCTCATTGGCAAGGGGAGCGGCATCGTGGGCCACTTTTCCATCGAGATTGGTGATGACGTGTGGACCGGTCACAACGTGTACATCACCGACCAAAATCACGGATACAAAGACGTCACGCTTCCGATCTCTGTACAGACGATGCCAGAGAAGCCCGTTCGTATCGGTAATGGTTCGTGGCTTGGCTACGGCAGCGTGATACTTCCAGGTGCCGACATCGGCGAACATGTTGTGATTGGCGCGAACAGCGTCGTCACCGGAGTGATTCCATCATTCAGCGTGGCCGTTGGTTCTCCGGCGAAAGTCATTAAACGTTTCGTTGATAACGCCTGGCAAGACGTTGACAACTAAATAGTCGAGTAAATAGTCGTGACTCCTAAACGGCCAAGTCCATCGCCGCGCCGCATGACTTCATGCGGTTATTTGTTGTGAAGTCATTGATCGAATCGGATACCGGCGAACCTTCAAGCATGGACTCAGCGAATGGTGCATTCTCTCCCGCACGCAGCTTTGCTGTGTACACGACTCTTCCATCAATCCAATCTTGATAGAGGCCTCTCCAAATCTCCATCAAATTCGCGTCGTCAATTCCGGTCGGGACTTGAACAGTGACATCGTCGAGCATCTTTTGAATGATGATCGTTGCCTTATCGATGATGTCGGCTCGTTCAGCGAGGGCGTCACCTTCCACCGAATCAATACGGCGTAAATCGACCAACTTGTCTCTTTCAAGATTGGCGTTGCGGCAAATCTCCTCGGCTCGAACTGTCCAAGCCTTGTCCTCAAGAACGTTGATGCCTACTTTTGACGCAAAGAAAAACGCATAGATCCAGAAAATGCCAATTCCCAAACAGATGAGTGCAAGAAATACTTGTAACGGACGGCGATAAATCGGAGCCTTCATCTCGCCTTGATTCATCTCGCCTTGATTCATCGCACCCTGGTTGATTGATTCGCTCATGATTTCTTCACGGGGCGGTACGAGGTGGCGAGATGAACGGCAGCTCCACCGACACCAAGGGCGAGTGTCACGATCAATGCTCCCCAGCCTGAAAGAGAAAAATCAATGGCGTTGTCAAGAGACCACTCACCTGGTCCCATCGTTCCAACGGCAAGCGCTCCCAATGCGATCGTTGCGCAGTACTCCCAACCTTGGTTGGGAAGGAAAACGAAGAACCCAACTTTGAGATGAGATGTGTAGATGGCCACGACCATGACTCCGATCACACCAGCTGCGGCGAGTGGAGTGAGTAAACCCACGGCCAACATGACGCCTGCTCCGATTTCGGTCGCAGCAGCGGCACGCGCTTGCCACTTCGGCCATTTCATACCCATACTTCCGAACCACGATGCGGTTCCGGAAAGACCACCTTTACCAAATACCTTGTTGTAACCGTGATAGGCCAAAAAAAGTCCTAGGACTAAACGGAGAACCAAGAGTCCAAAATTTAGTTGGTCGATTCCGAACTGATCGTGATCAAGGCTGAGCATGAGATCAGATTACTGCTAGGAATATTATGTGCACGGTCATCCATCATCTTCTGGACGGTTTCGTCGTGCCACGACCTTAATTCGCTCCCTGGTTGCGTATCACCCCGTGCTATTCACCGTTTCAATGGTTGGAGCCGCGGTTTTTGCTGTTTGTACCGTGGCGTCTTCTTGGTTGCTGCGATGGATCATCGACGAAGTCATCGTCCGGCGCTTTGATACCGATGAATTTTCGCTATCTCAAACTTTGACTGCAGTGGCACTATTGATGGGGTTATCGCTTATCCGAGCGTGTGGAGTGATAGTCCGTAGGTCATTTGCTGGCCGCGCTCAATGGAGAACAGCCCAGAGTTTGACTGATGAGGTTGTAGACGTACTAGTTCAACAGCCACCCCAATGGCAGCGCGAACAATCAACTGGGGATCTCATTACTCGCGCCGGAGTGGACGTTGATGCGAGTGTGGCAGTAATGGCCCCGTTGCCATATGCGAGCAGCGTGATCCTCATGATGGTGATCGCAGCATATGGGTTGATCTCGAACGACATCGCCTTAGGAATAGCCGCTACGGCAGTGTTTCCTTTATTGATCGCGCTCAATGTTTTGTATCAACGAAAAGTCGATCGGTGGTTTGACATTGCCCAAGGCGAACTCGGATCACTCTCGGCCGCCGTGCACGAAAGTTTTGAAGGTGTCACTGTTGTCAAAGCTTTCGGTGCCGAAAATCGGGAGACTGAGAGACTCGCTGTTATTGCATCACGGGTGCAGAGTGCTCGAATTGAAGCAATCAAATTGCGTTCATTGTTTGAAGCTGCCCTTGATTTCGTTCCTAACTTGACCAATATCTGTTTGATTATTGGTGGAGCATTTCGAGTTCGAAGTGGTGACTTGACTGTGGGAGAGTTGGCCAGTTTCATTTACATGTTTACGCTTTTGGTTTTTCCTTTAAGACTGATTGGATACGCCTTATCCGAGATGCCTCGATCACAAGCTGGGTTCGGTCGTATTCAACAACTGCGGCATAGCCCGATTGTCGCTGATCCGCGCAAAATGTCACATCATGCTGGTCAATCTTTAGTCATTAGTTCTTTGTCTATTGGACACGACATAGATCACCCCCTCACTCACAATTTCTCGGCATCTTTTGACCCGTCATCATTCAATGCGATTGTCGGCTATACCGGATGTGGAAAATCAACGTTGCTTCAAACTATCGCTGGAACTATCCCACCTTTGCAAGGCAGCATCCTGATCCCAGATTCATCCGTATGTTTGGTTTTCCAGGAACCTTTTCTGTTTGGCACATCGGTCCGCGACAACATGTGCATGGGACTGAAGTTCTCTGATCTTGATCTCAGTTGGGCGTTAAAGGTGGCCGAGGCTGATTTCGTTTTCCAACTTCCACAAGGAATTGACACTGTGATCGGCGAGCGCGGCGTTGGTTTATCAGGTGGTCAACGACAGAGAATCGCTTTAGCAAGGGCTATCGTGCGACGACCTCACGTGCTTCTTTTGGATGACACGACGAGCGCCCTTGATCCCAACACCGAAATCAATGTTCTCAACAACATCAGAACCGAATTGTCCGACACGATCGTCATCGCCGTTGCTTCGCGACCGTCTCTCATCGGAATGGCCGAAACTGTGATGTTCTTTGATGTTGACCAAATCCATGGACCAACCAATCACGTTGAACTTTTGATTCAGAGTGACCAGTACAGATTGTTGATGCAGGCGTACGAGAAACCACAATCTGCCTCCGACGATCAAGTTGAGGGTGTTCAAGGATGACAATTTCCACCGGAGGTGCCCTCACGACACTGAACAAGGGGGTTCGAGCCGTACCCAGTCTCAGCCAAGGAATCGGATTGACCATCTTCTTGGCCCTGATCGGATCCAGTGGGCGCGTCGTTGTTCCTGTCGTCATTCAAATCGCAATTGATCACGGTCTACAGAGGGCAACTTCCAGCAGCCCCCAAGATGTTGATGTGGCTTTAGTTATCAAGTTATGTATTGGAGCCGCGATTTATCTAGTGATTGCTGGAGTCGCACAAAGAACTGCGGTTTCAAGATTGGGTCAGCGCAGTGAATCGGCCCTCTACGAGTTGCGCGTGCAATTGTTTCAACATATTCACTTGTTAAGTCTTGAAGACCACAACGATGAGCAACGTGGGTCCTTGGTGTCACGAGTGACTTCTGACGTGGAAACTCTTTCACAGTTCTTTTCTTGGGGAGGTTTGGCTTACTTACTAAATGGTGCGCTCATGATCATTGTTTCGGGCGTCATGCTTGCCTACGACTGGCTCCTTGCGTTAGTCGTGATTTTCATTTCAGCTCCGTTGGTTTATGTCTTGCGTCGTGTTCAGTCACGACTGGTCGCAGCGTATGATGCCTCGCGTCTAGCTAACTCACAGGTGCTCGGATCAACAGCAGAACTCATCACTGGGGGAGAGACTCTTCACGCTTACTCAGCAGGTCAAATCTTTGGTGAACGCGTTAAGCAATCAGCAAAGTCTCGAGGTGATGCCCAAACGAGAGCGACTTTGATCGGAGCGTTACTTTTTCCATCCGGTGAGATATTCGGCGCAATTTCTGTATCTGCGGTTGTGTTCATCGGACTATGGCGCGGAGCAGAATCGGGACTGTCGGCAGGGGCGCTCGTTGGTTTTATCTTTTTGACTTACCGCTTTCTTGAACCGATTGCTGAACTCACCGAAGTCCTAGACCAAACTCAAACTGCGGTATCAGGAATGCGTCGAATATTGGGCATATTGGCGATTCCGGTAGGACCTCCCGCTCCGCTGTACCCAATTTCGATCGATAAGGGTCCATTGGACATCAGGGTCGAGAACCTGTCTTTTTCTTATCGACCGCGAGACGGTGAACTCGAGAGTGATCAACACAATGTGCTGCACGGATTGACGTGCACGATTCCTTTCGGAACCCAGGTGGCAGTCGTCGGTGAAACGGGTTCGGGAAAGACCACGTTTGGCCGATTGCTGGCGCGTTTTTCTGACCCGAGTGTTGGTGGCATTTCGATAGGTGGAGTGCCGATCAATCGCATCGCCAATGACCAACTTCGCAAGATTTTGGTTGTCGTTCCCCAAGAACCATTTCTCTTTTCTGACACTGTTGCCGCGAATCTCCGCTTTGCGCTTCCAGCGGCAACCGATCAAGATCTCATGGACGCGTTTTCCCATGTTGATCTTCAGGATTGGTTTGAAGCTCTTCCTAACGGCTTGGAAACAGTTGTTGGTCAGCGTGGAGCACAACTGTCGGCCGGAGAGCGTCAACTCATCGCCCTGGTGCGTGCTTCACTGATAAACCCTGACATTTTGATACTCGACGAAGCCACCTCGTCAGTTGACGCATCAACCGAAGTTCGCCTGACGCGAGCACTAGACAAAATCTCACAGGGACGGACCACAATTTCGATCGCTCATCGCCTGTCAACAGCAGTTCGAGCCGATCGGGTATTGGTTCTTGATTCAGGCGTGCTGGTTCAGGACGGGTCGCATCAAGAACTAGTCACGCAATCTGGCATCTACGCCGAGATGTTTAAATCTTGGGAAGCGTCGCACCAAACGTCTGAATGATCTGCTCGTAAATGCCACAATAGACATATGGAAATTGTTTTGGTCCGACACGGGCAACCTGAATGGATCAAAGATGATCTCAATGTTGATAATCCACCCCTCACCGATTTGGGATTTGCTCAAGCCGAATGTGTCGCCAAAGCCCTCGATGGTGAACATTTTGATGAAATCTGGGTGTCGCCCCTAGTTCGAGCACAACAAACTGCCGCCCCACTTCTCGCTCGGCGAAAAATCTCAGCGGGATCTAGCGTCACTCAGAATTGGTTGGAAGAAATTCGAAACCCCTTGTGGCACGGAACTCCCCGCGAAAAAGCCGATGCTGCCTATCGAGAGGAGCGAAGTCGCATTGCCGAAAAGCGTTGGGATGGTCTAACCGACGGCGAACCAGTTCGAGATTTTGTGACCCGAATTCACAAAGGGGCGGAAACCTTTTTGGGTGAACGGGGAGTGACTGCCAGTCCGCAAGATTTACCGGTTTGGCATATCAAGAATCCAGATCGAAAGATTTTGTGTGTTGCTCATGCAGGCACGAACAGCGTGTTTATTGGGCATATTTTAGGATTAGCTCCGACGCCATGGGAGTGGGAGCGATTTGTCATTGCTCATGCCTCAATCAGTCGGCTTGAATCATTTGAAATTGGCGACGGACATTTCTTCGGTTTAACCAAATTGAGCGATGTTGAACACATGGCTAACGATCAAAGGACCTTCTGATGAGTGACCGGCGTGATCTCGATCCGAATTTGCTAAAGATGTACTCCTTCTTGGTTTTTTCCAAACTTGAAGGTGCCGTTACTTCCGGAATGATTCATCTCGGTGATCGTCTCGGTTTGTACCAAGGTCTGTCGTCGTTTAGTCATCCAGTGACATCAGATGAACTCGCTGCTTCGCTTCAACTGCATCCCCGCTGGGTTCAAGAGTGGGTTCATAATCAAGCAGCTGCGCGCCTGATCGAAGTCAGTATTGATGATCAAGGCATTGAGACGTACTCGATGACCCCCGAAGCGATCGTCGTTTTAGCGGACGAACTTCATCCAGCATTCGGAATGGGAATGTTTCATCGGTTACCCCAGACCATGGCCGGTCTCACCGCGCTTCCCGAGAGTTTTCGTACTGGTATCGGTCTCGATTACGACAGTCACGGGCCTGAAGGTGCCGTCGGTATTGAACGAAGTTTTGAACCTTGGAGTCGTTCGTATTTGCTCCCAGTAGTACTTCCAGCACTTGAAGGAGCGGTGTCCCGTTTGGAAAGCGGCGCGCTGGTCGCCGATATTGGTTGCGGGGCTGGGGGAGCAGCGCTTCGCATGGCGCAGGCATTCCCAAAGAGTTCAATCACTGGATACGACATTTCGCGATACGCGCTCGACCGTGCACTAGAGAAGAAATCTATTGATGAGACCACAAATGTGCATTTCGTTGACCCAAGAGTTTCACCACTACCCGGTGACGAATCCTTAGACCTTGTGACGGCGTTTGATTGCATTCACGATATGACGCACCCGCAAGACGTCATGGCAGCAATTCGTGGTTCTTTGAAGCCAGACGGAATCTGGCTACTGGTTGACATCAAGGCGCTCGATACCTTCGGTGAAAACATGGCAAAGAATCCCATGGCTTCGTTGATGTACGGCATCAGTGTGATGAGTTGCATGTCATCGGCGATGTCAACTGTGGGCGGGGCCGGCTTGGGAACTCTTGGGTTGCCAGAATCAAAGGCTCGCGAAATGGCTAGCGCTGCTGGATTTTCTCGTTTTCGCAAACTAGACATTGAACATTCACTCAACGCGTTTTACGAAGTACGACCGTAATAAAGCATCAGAAAATTCAAAAATGTCCTGAGGGGGAATCATGAGTAGTGACATCACGATTGAAGAAGTAAAGACCGCCAGTTCTGCGCTCAGCATGTGGGCACACATCGCCACTGTCGGTGCCGACCAAGAGCCAGACGTCGTTCCAGTGCATCCCTGCTGGGATGGAGAAACGCTGTGGATCATGGTGGGATTGACATCAACCAAAACTCGAAATGTCGCAGAGAACCCTCGCGTCGCTCTTCATTGGCAAGTCACCGAAAATGGCGATGGGGTAGAAGTGTGGGGAACTGCGCGAGTACTGAGTGACATTGAAACAAAACGTCGTTTGTGGAATGGCGTCTTTGACTACGACCTCAACGGCTTCGCTCCTGGGGGACCCGATAACAGCCCCGATACCGCTTTCATGGAGGTAACTGTTGAACGAGCCCTTGTCATGAAGATGTACGGCATGGGTGGCATGCAGCGCTACTCGCGAACATAGAAAGAGCGATCATGACTCGATTGAGCAATCTCTCCCGAAGCCTGAACGGCAAAGTTGCCATTGTGACTGGCGCAGCCAGCGGAATGGGCCGAGCAACTGCTTTTCTTCTCGCTGACGAGGGAGTTCGCGTCGCTGTCGTAGATCTTGATCAGGCCAAGGTTGATGCAGTCGTGCAATCAATTCAAAATGAATATGGTGCACAACGGGCGATCGGCTTGGCGATTGATGTGCGTCATACTGAGCAACTACAAACTGTCGTTGACAAAACCATCTCTGCTTTCGGTTGCCTTGACATTGTGATTAACAACGCTGGTATTTCTCTGTCTTCACCAGCAAATTCTTCAAATGATGATTTCCTGAGTGCTTGGGATACCACTTTGGCAATCAACTTGTCGGCCTATGTTCACCTAGTTCGTGCTGCTCTTCCACATTTGAAACAATCTTCATCTGGTCGAATCGTCAATGTTGCGTCGACTGAATCAATCGTTGCGACTCCGACACTGTCGGCTTACTCGGCATCGAAGTCCGGCGTTACCGGCCTCACACGAAGTTTGGCGGTTGAACTGGGCAAAGACGGAATCACTGTCAACTGCATCTGTCCTGGGCCGATCAATACTGGAATGACAGCGGCGATTCCGTCGGATATGAAGAGCAAGTATGCCCAGCGCCATGTGGCCTTGCGTCGTTACGGAGAACCAGAAGAAGTCGCCCATATGACGGTGAGTTTGTGTATGCCAGCGATGAGTTTCGTTACTGGCGCGTCAATCGTGGTTGATGGCGGCATGTCGATTCGTCACACATGATCGACGAAGTAAAACTCAATCATCAATAAGCAATACGACCTACTAGCGCGCTGGATCAATGATTCCAGTGAGTCCAGTTGGCTCATGTGGACCAAGGATTAACTGTTCAAGAATGCCAATTCCTTGATGAGTCACTCCTTGAGCATCGGTCATCGTGGCACGACACAGTGCCTGAATATGAATATTTCGAGGATCACATGGGTTTTGTACTGGCAGATTCCAACGTTCGGAACCGACTGCGAGTTCGCCCTTCCAATGTCCATGACCCCACTCGGGGTTGCCGTACCCAATTCCGAGCATGTG
>JBIKOO010000141.1:0-3442 GCA_044358015.1 Ilumatobacteraceae bacterium | reverse complement strand
AGTTCAACCCCGGTGTAGCCCGAGGCCCCAATAATGGCGGCTTTCTTGCGGTTGGTTACTTGGCTCGTCGTCACAGCGCAAGATCATACGGACTTATGCATAGAAATACAACGATACTTTCATGACCCCAGGACGCTCGCCCGCCGAGTCGGCGTGAGAACATGGGTTCATGGCAAAGTCTCGCGGGTTCGCACTCCCCTCGACCAAGGGGCGCATTTTGGTGGCCGCACCCCCATTGACCGACCCCAATTTTGACCGCACCGTCATTTACATGCTTGAACACAGCGAGGGTGGCGCATTGGGACTGGTGCTCAATCGGCCGAGCGATGACCTAGATATTGAGTTTGATCTGTGGGATTCGCTCGTCACCCCGCCCAACGAACTGTTTTGCGGCGGACCAGTTGACCCCAAGGCTTTGATTGGGCTCGGCGTCATTCCGGGCAAGACCCCAGACGGTCAAACCTTTGTGTCGATTGATTGTGTCTCGCCAGTTGACCTTGATGGAGATCCGACGACTATCAACCCGCGCCCAACGATGGTGCGAATTTTTCATGGTTATTCAGGTTGGGGTCCACAACAACTTGACGCCGAACTTGAAGGCGGCGCGTGGGTTGTTTTGAACGCTCTTGTGACCGATGTGTTCACTGATCAACCTGAAGAACTCTGGCAAGCGGTATTGCGACGTCAAAAGGGCGAAGTCAGTTGGCTCGCCGACTGCCCCGCCGACCCAAACCAGAATTAGTTTTTCTGGTGGCGAAAATGTAGGAAAAGACCCCAATTTCTGCCACCAGAAAAACTAAGGGCTTCGCCGTTTTGTCAAGATTGCGCCACACATAGTTGGATGATTCTTCAGCAAATACGACACAAGGCAACCCTGCAACACGGAGCAATTGGCCATCATCAACTTGAAAAGTTGGGTGCCAGTCGCGACAAAATCAAGGCTTTGGTTCGACAGGACATTCTGATCCCTCAAACTGGAAAGACTTTCGTGCTCGCCGGATCTGCCGCTACCCCACTCCAAGAAATATCACGAGCAACTTTAATGATGCCGGGTCGAGCCATCGCCTCACATCGGACCGCTGCTTTTCTATGGGACTGCTGGACGCCTGCCACCGACGAGAACATCGAAATCATTTTGAATGGCCGTTCGCACCATCAAAAACTTCCTCACATCACCGTCCATTCTCCTCGAGACTCTCACAACATCGCCCCGATTCGCCGCCACAATATTCGGACAACCATTTCGTCGAGAACCATCATCGACTTTGCAGCAGTTGCACCTCACGCAATTCGTTCACTAACCGAACGAATGGTATTCGCAGGACACATCACTAAAGAAAGATTGACTGCCGCAGTCGCTCAACACTCAAAGCAAGGTCGAGTTGGAATTGGCGAGGTTCGAGACCTTCTAGCCAACTGGCCATTTACTGGAGATATCGCCGAGTCGGTGCTTGAACTTCGGATGCAAGAACTACTCAAAAACGGACCCTTCGCTGCCTTTGTCACACAATTGGAAATTGGACCATATCGAGTTGACTTTGCGTGGCCAAAGTGGCGCATCGTTCTTGAATGTGATGGCTGGGGCAAAGTTGACTCTGCGGAATATTTCGCGAAAGCCGCACGCCGAGATTCGTATTTACAACTCAATGGCTGGCTAGTCCTGCACTTCACTTGGGCAGAAATTACACGCCGTCCTGGACTCGTCCTTCGTGAAATTCGACAAGCGTTTCACCGACAAGGCTGGCGATCCTCCTAAATCATTGGTTTTTCTGGTGGCGAAAATGTAGGAAAAGACCCCAATTTCTGCCACCAGAAAAACTAAGGGTTAGCGGAGTTGGGCACCGAGTTTGTTGGCCCCAGCGATGCACTTCTCGCGAACTGCGGCAACATCAGCATCGGTCAACGTGCGATCGTGAGCCTGCAAACGCAAACGGAAAGCCAAGCTTCGTGAATCGCCAGCGTCCTTTGAGCGATACACATCAAACAAAGCTAGATCTACAAGCAATGCACCAGCGCTCTGACGCAACGACTTTTCAATTTTCTCAGACGTCACCGACGTTGGAACTGTGAAAGCCAAGTCGATATCGCTAGATGGATAACGACTTGTCGCTTTCCACTGTGAAACTTTGGGTTCAACTTCAAGTAAACGCGACAGATTCAGTTCAAGTACTGCAACGCGCTGCGTGATGTTGTACGCATCAAGAACATCGGGATGAATTTCGCCAACGAAACCAACCGCGTCTTTGCCTACTGACAAAGTGGCTGACCGTGTCGGGTGTAAACCTGCAGGAACATTTGATTGGTCAAGCCGCGCTCCCCAACCCATTGAACCAGCGAGTTCACGCCACACCGAAACAGCCTGTGGCGCTTCGGCACCAGCAATCACAACACCTAGAGATTCGTATTCAGCAGGCAAGACATCAGTACTGGTCGGATACACATGACCGACTTCAAAGAAACTCACACCCGACCGGCGGTGCGATTCGTTAAACGCGATGGCCTTTAACAAACCAGGTCGCAAAGTTGTACGCAACACATCATCCCCCACAACAAGTGGATTCATTAAGCGAACTGCTTCACCGGGCAGTCCAGCATTTTGTAGATCGCCATCAGTCAAGAACGGATGCGGCATGGCTTCATTGAAACCAAGGCCCAACAAAATTTCGCGTACTCGGCGACGTCGCTGTTGAACAACGCTCAATCCACCGGGCTGAGTTGACTTCGGAACTGTCTTGCCAAGCTTGTCGTAACCAAAGTGGCGGGCGACCTCTTCGACAATGTCGATTTCGAGAGTGCAATCAGGTCGCCACGACGGCACGGTGACTGAAAGCGCTTCACCCGAAGCTGTGCACGCAAAACCGATCGGCTCGATGAGCGAACGGATTTGCTCTGATGTGAACGAGGCACCAAGCAAAGCGCTCACGCGGGTTGGTCGAACCGCAATGAC
This sequence comes from Ilumatobacteraceae bacterium, assembly GCA_044358015.1. Lineage (GTDB taxonomy): Bacteria > Actinomycetota > Acidimicrobiia > Acidimicrobiales > Ilumatobacteraceae > Casp-actino8. The sequence continues at coordinate 495 of JBIKOO010000141.1, read as the reverse complement.
CGTCGGTGAAGGAATGGAAGAACTACGAGCATCAACCATTCCCTCATGAACCACGAGGTCTGGACAGGTGAGGCGCAATAGCTCAACAAAGCGGGCGATCGATTGATCAATACCGAACGGGTCCATGCCACGTTCGTTGCGCGCCGATGCTTCAGTGCGCAAGTTGAGTCGGGCGACCGACTGCATGATCCCAACTGGTTCAAACCACGCGGTCTCGAGCGCGATCGTGTTCGTTGAATCACTGATCTCGGTGTTTTGGCCGCCCATGATGCCGGCGATACCAATAGGGCGATCAGTCGCATCGCAGATCAACAGGTCATCAGTCGTTAGTGCTCGTTCAACCCCGTCAAGGGTGATCATCTTTTCACCGTCAGCCGCTAAACGAATTTTGAACCCGCCACCGCCCAAAGTTGCGAAGTCGTACGCGTGATTAGGTTGATTCGTTTCGAGCATGACGTAGTTCGACACATCAACAACATTGTTGATTGAACGCAT
>JBIKOO010000140.1:0-3444 GCA_044358015.1 Ilumatobacteraceae bacterium | reverse complement strand
ACCAAAATTTCGACTGGACCAAAATGCTTTTCAATAGCGGTGAACGCGGCATCAACTTCAACTGAACTGGTGACATCACATTTGACCGCAAAGAATCCGTCGGGTGGTGGGCTGGAATTGTATGTCACTGCAACGCGGTCTCCGAGTGCGGCAAACCTTTGAGCAGTTGCGAGCCCGATACCACGTGATCCGCCAGTGATCAGAACTACTCGGCCGCTTGATTGAGGTAGCGATGATTCATCGGGCATTAGCGACCCTCCCACTTAATGATTGCGCTCGCTGCTGTCATTCCGGCACCAAATCCAACCAACAAAACCGTGTCGCCCTTTTTGAGCAAACCAGTTTCAGCAGCATGAACAAGTGCTAATGGAATGGATGCCGATGATGTATTGCCCGTGAATTGCAAAACGATCGCTGCTTTTTCAATGGGAATTTCTAATCGCTCACATGCAGATTGGATAATGCGGATATTGGCTTGATGAGGAATAACCACATCAATATCAGACGACGTTAACCCGGCAGCAGCAAGAGATTTCTGCGCGCTATCCACCATGATGCGTACGGCGCGTCGAAATACTTCTTTGCCCTCCATCTTGATGAACCCACCTAGATCGGCATACAGGGCATCTTCTGCCGAACCGTCGGCATCGATATCCCAGGCCAACATTTGGCCGGGCCCGTCGACTGCTTCAAGTACTACCGCACCCGATCCGTCAGCGAAGAGCACCGCAGTATTGCGGTCTGACCAGTCGGTGATTCGCGACAAGGTGTCAGTGCCGATGACGAGAACTTTGTTGGCTCCCATGGCGATGAGCCCATGCGCAACGGTGAGCGAATACACGAAACCACTACACGCAGCATTGACATCAAATGCACCACACTTCAATCCAAGCGCATGCTGGACGGTGGCTGATGTTGCGGGTACACAACGATCTGGGGTCGTGGTTGAGAGCACCAGAGCATCAATTTCTAACGGATCAATTCCTGCCATTTTCAGTGCCGCAGAGGCAGATTGGATACTGAGTTCGGCAGTACTACCTCCGATGTGACGTTCAGCGATTCCGCTGCGCTCGCGAATCCATTCGTCGGAAGTTTCGAGGGTTTGACTGAGGTCATCGTTAGTGACAACTTTTGGAGGAAGCGCGCTGGCCCAACCAGTAATCACCGCGCCACGGATTCCGGGTGGAGTTGCCGGCATGTTAAATCGTCCTGAGCCAGGCGATGGGCTGGCGAAGCGTCACGCGCTCACCTTCAACCGCAATAAATGATTGAAGTATTCCTTCGAAGACGGAAACAACGGGAGTGTCACCGATACTGCCCAAAGACTGTCCGATTGAGATGCGATCTCCAGGTTGAATTGTCGCAATCGGAGTGAAGACACCAGAAGCCGGACTCACCACCAAGCGCTCGACGGCAAAAAGATGTTCGCCTTCGTGTTGTTGTAGCCCAGTAGGGGCGGCGTTATTGACCCATTCAATGAATTTGTCGAGTTCGTCAGGTGTGGCGACAGAGATTGTTCGGGCGCCCTCAAGAGTTCTCTTGGCCATCCCGGTTAACACTCCACCTGGGCCTAATTCGGCAAAACCGGTCACGCCGTAATCGGCCAAAGTGAGGAGACACTGTTTCCATCTCACTGGACTGGACAGTTGAGCCGACAGCAGACTGGCCCAATCATCGCCATGGTCATGACCAATGGCATCCACATTGCTCACGACTGGGACTTCAGTGTCTCGCGGTTTGGCCGCCGCAATAGCTTCACGAAGCCGTTCACGAGCGGGCGTCATAAACGGAGTATGAAAGGCCCCGGACACGGGCAAAGGCATCGCCTTTTTGGCGCCGAGTTCTTTGGCGATTTCAACTGCTCGAGCGACACCTTCGGCTGAACCAGCGATCACTATCTGTCCGGGAGCGTTGAAGTTGGCGACCCACACATCGCTATCGGCGCGACGGCAGGCAACTTCAACCAACTCATCATCAAGACCCAAGATTGCTGACATGGTTCCAGGATTGTTTTGTCCTGCTTCATGCATGGCCTCGGCTCGCTCAACAACAAGACGTACTCCGTCATCGAAGCCAAGGGCTCCTGTGGCCGTTAAAGCGGTGTATTCACCCAAACTATGGCCGGCGCAAAAACTTGGTTCGACGCCGAGACGTTCAACTGCGTCAAGCACCATCAAGCTCGAGACAAATGTTGTGAGCTGAGCATTACGAGTGTCTTTCAATTCGTCGGCATCGGCATCGAGAAGTAGACGGCCTACATCACGGCCCGAAACATCGGAGGCTTCCTCAACGAGATCCCACGAATCATGTTCGGTCCACGGGCGACCCATGCCTGGGCGCTGTGATCCCTGACCGGGAAAGGTAAATGCCAGCACGATTAGAAGTTAGACGCTGGCGACTCCCGAAACGGGCTACCAATGAGTAACGACGTTGAAACAAGCCTCAAATAGTGAGTCCTTTTCGGTGATGGGGGCTAACATATTCGGGTCGCCCCGGTAGCCCAACGGCAGAGGCAGCGGTCTCAAACTCCGTACGGTGTGGGTTCAAATCCCACCCGGGGCACGACAATTCTGGTGGCGAACTCGCACGATTTTCGGGCGTGTTCGCCACCAGTTCTTTTACCCACGAGATTTTCAGATGGGTAGGCTCACGATGTGGGTCAACGAATGATCGAGCGGCGATTAAGAGAGACGGGCGTTCGGCTGCGTCGACTGCGAGCCGAGTTGGCGATTGTGGATGAACAATTAAGTCATTTGGTTGACGAGGCAGAAGATAAGGCACTGCGCTCACTGGTGTCTGAAACCTCTGGCGCAGGGGTGGAATATCGCGAGGCCCGTTTACACGCCGACGCCATGCGTCAGCATCGTGTTCATGTTCAATCTTCAATTACTGAACTTGAAACTAAGCAAGATGAACTGCTGGACAAGTTGAGCCGTTCCTGAGCAGTTCGTTGTCGTTGAGGCATGAGGGACCAAAAAGTGCTTGAATACAGAGCATGAGTATTCGAGTGGTGATTGCTGAAGACGAGGCCATTATTCGTCTTGACCTGCGCGAAACCCTTGAAGAAGAGGGCTATGAGGTCATCGGTGAAGCAGGGCGTGGAGACATCGCCCTAGACCTGATTCGTGAACTCAAACCCGATTTGGCGATTTTGGACGTCAAGATGCCCGGCATGGATGGACTTGAAGTCGCCCGCATGATTGGCGATGAAAAGATTTGTGGTGTTCTGGTTCTGACTGCTTTTAGCCAACGCGAGATCATTGAACAGGCTCGTGACGCCGGGGCATTGGCGTATCTCGTCAAGCCATTTCAAAAGAGTGATCTCATTCCGGCGATTGAAGTTGCCATTGGCCGTTTTCGCGAACTGCAAGCATTAAACGGACAGATGGAAGTTCTTGGGGAACAACTTGAGGCTCGCAAAGTGATTGATCGAGCCAAGGGTCG
>JBIKOO010000054.1:0-11281 GCA_044358015.1 Ilumatobacteraceae bacterium | reverse complement strand
ACGGGAGCTCCAAGGGATTTCAAGAACGAACGCATGGGCATGTATTCGCCAAACGGCACTCGACGAACTTTGTCGTAACGGTCAACAACTTCGGCCTTGCTCGTCACTATGACTTGAGCATTAGTGAAGTTTTCGCGGCTGACATCTTCGGTAATTCCCACCGCGAATGGTGCATTTAAGCGAGCCGCCTCGGCACCGATTTCTTGGGCTTCGATGCTGGAAGCGAAATCATCCACATCAATGACGTTCTCTGGCCACACCACTAAATCAATGGGATCAGCGGATTCATTGACGATTGTGCGGGTTGCCGTCAGGTGACGTTCGACGACGTCGCGTGGATTGGTGTTGATTGCTCGTGTTCCTTGTGGTCCGCCGCCCTGCACCGCCACAACACGGAAAGCGCGTCCAGTGTCAGATCCGCGCGGAGCAAAATAACTACCCACGAAAACAAGGAGGCACAAGGCCCACAAAAGGCGACGACGCTGGCGATCAATTGACAAATCGCGGGGTCGCTTTGCAAGTAATGCTCCGACTTGCCAAGTGAGCCAGGACAACAACATCACGCCACCAACAGAGGCAACATGATGTAAAGGTCCGCCAACTTGCGAGATGCCCAACGTGGCTAGCGGTACGCCTCCAAAAGGTATGCACATGCGTAGTACTTCGATCAGCATGTGTGCAGCCGGTGACAAGAAAAGAAATGAACGATTGTTGTCTTTTCTGACGACGACAAGTGACGCGAGCCCGTGGAGACTTGCGTACAACGCGACTCCAACGACGTATCCGGGAGCTGTTAAAAACCACATCCAAGCGAGCGCAGGAAAGAACCAACCCAAACCAAAAATGAAGCCAGTGGTGAATCGTTGACGAGCATTTGACGATGCAAGTTCAAGCGAGGTGAATATCGCAAGACCAATGAACGCCAACGGCCACCAGCCCCAAGGTGGCATTGATAATGCAACGAGCAGACCGGCTAGGAGCGAACGCAGATAACGCTGACTTCTTTTTCTTTGTGAACTCACGTAACTTCTTTGCGCAAGTAGTCAGCAAAGACGATGAGTCGTTGCTTTGTTGAGTGAGGTGGGTGACAAGCAAAAAGCGTCAAAGTTGCGGTTTCGGTTTGGTTGACGATCCAGGTTTCGGTGGGTTCAACAATCAGTTGTTCGGTCACGGCGTACACGAAAGTGCCGTCGCTTGTGGTGAGATAAATCTCATCGCCGGGAACGAGTAGATCGATATTGCGAAATGGCTTCTTCTTACTGACGCGGTGGCCACCGAGCACAACATTGCCAACGTAGCCAGGCATCGCGGTCCCGGGCCAATAGCCGACTCCTTTATCAAGTGTCGGCATAGACATCCCTTGGTAAATGGTCTGAGTCACCATCAATGCCGGAATCACTATTTCACCGATCACGATTTCGGGTTCGATGGCATCTTCGGGAGGTAAAGGTTCGGGCACCGGTAGCGATGCGCCAGGTGCCAGAGTGGGCGGTCCGGCGTAAATCGTTGTCGTCGTCGTGCTGGTGCTCGTGGTTGTTGCCGCGACTGTCGTTGCTGGTGTAAGCGAAGTTGACGTTGACTCGGTTGATGTTTCATCGTTCGAACCGCAACCAGAAACAACCGCCGTCGAAAGCACGAATCCGAGAACCACTGATGAAATAGTTGAACGAAAACGCACGTTCGTCATTCTTGCAGGTGGTCTAGGAATTCTGTAGTGCTTTGGGCAGTTTTTTCAGCCTGAGCAACACAGGCCGGAATTCCGATTCCGCGCCAACTAGCTCCCGTGACAAAGATGCCAGGGTTGTGTTGGGCCAGAGCGGATTCAACCGACTCAACGTGTTTCATATGGCCGGGGCGGTACTGAGGGAATGCCTCGGGCCAGCGAGTCACGCGGAACGAATCGGGAGTTAGCGAAGTCTGCGTGTGGCGACTTACTTCATCAATGACTTGGCGGACGATGCGCTCGTCGTCCCATTCGTGAATTAAATCTTGTGTCGGTGCTCCATCTCGGCCGAGTGAAACTCGCAGAATCATGGATCCGTCGCTCGGTTTCCAATGCGCCCATTTGTTGGAGCCAAATGATGCAGCAGTGACACGATCTTGATCGGGCTTCGGAACGAGATAGCCGCTGAGGCCCGCCAACTTAGGCAAATCTGTTTCGACAGTTTTGATCGTCGCCATCACAACTGACGCGTGTTCAGTTGAACCGAGGAGAGTCGCCACATCTGCGTTGAGAGAATTCAATAAGTGAGCCGAAGCACGGGCTGGAGAAGCAATGATGACCGAGTCAGCCGTTATGGACGTTGTGGTATCGCCACTCATTTCAACCAAGTAGCGAGAATTGGCACGAGAGAGGCCAAGAACGGTCGTCGATGTTGCGATGTGGCCACCAAGAGTCAGGATCGCATCGTTTAATGCCTGCGTCAACGTTGCTAAACCATTGCGCGGTGTCTCAAAAATTGGAGCTGTTGATTTTGGTGCATTGGCCATTTGCTTGCGAGCCGTCAGAAGAACACTGCGACCACCGGCGAGTGCGGCAAGTTGCGGAACCATCGCCAAACTGAAGTTGTTGGTGTCGGCGGCATAGATGCTTCCGACGAGTGGATCAACGAGCAACTGTTGAACTTCTTTGCCGAAACGTTGACGAATGAGGTTGCCAATTGAATCTTTGTGATCACCGCTTGAGGGCAAAATCGGTTCAAGCGCGGCCCGAATTTTCCCGCGCCACGACATCAGACTGCTCGTTGCCAGCGACATCACACCGGTTGGCACTCCGAGCATTAAGCCTTCGGGGATGGGATGCAGTTTTTTGTGCATGACTGCCGCGTGGCCAGCGGTTGGATGAGTCATGTCATCACCAAGATTGAGTTCGCGGGCAAGTGCTACTGCGTGAGGAACTCGCGCGAGATAGGCATCGGGTCCTTCATCAACGGCTGCTACTCCACCGAAAGGCGAAGTACGAATTTTGCCGCCAACCGATGCGCTTGATTCAACAACGGTGACAGTTAATGCTGGGCCAGAGTAGTCGGCAGCAGATGTGATTTTGAGTAGTCGATAAGCCGAAGTTAATCCAGTGATACCCGCACCGATAACAACAACGTGTTTCGGGTCGAGGCGTGAACTCATGAGTGGGCGGAGATGACTCGCTGGGCCAACGCATGCATGATTGTCGCGTCATCATTGACACAACTCGTGCGATCAAACGCTAAACCTTTGGCTTGGGCGTGTTGCCTTGCCTCAATGTCTAGGTCGAATAGAACTTCTAAGTGGTCGGCCACAAATCCGCAGGCGCATACAACAACACCTGAAGCATTTTCGCTGGCGGCGAGATCGTCTATGACTGCCAAGATGTCGGGTCCAATCCAGGGTTCTGGAGTGCGTCCAGCAGATTGCCAAGCGATTGACCATGACGACCAAGAATCTAAACCAGCGGCAACGGCAACAGCCTCGGCGGTTGAGCGCAGTTCATCAGGGTATGGATCGCCGGCGTCAATGATTCGTTGAGGAAGTGAGTGGGCGGTGAAGAGCACCTTGGTGTTTGCTGGCATTGCCGATAGTCGACTGCGCAGGTCGGCTGCCAAGAACTCAACAAATGCCGGTTCGGTAGCCCATGAATCGATTGCAGTCACGGTGATGCCATGTGGTTCTGCGGCCGCTCGCGCGCGGCCCATGTATTGGCCAATGGAGAATGATGAATAGTGGGGTGCCAGCACTAGCCCGATGATGTGTTGAAAGCCGCGGGCTGCCAATTCGTTAACTGCGGTTTCAATCATGGGTGCTGCGTGCTTGAGGCCGAGCACGACTTCATATGTATCAGGCGCAATTTCGTTCAATGCTTTTTGTAACGCGTCACGTTGAGCCTCAGTGCGAGCGGCAAGCGGCGAGATCCCACCGATGGCGTCGTAACGCGCCACGAGATCGGCGAGTTGTTCAGGGGTGGGAGCACGACCACGACGAATGTCGGTGTAGTACGGCTCAATTTCGGCTGGCGTACGCGGGGTGCCATAGGCCATGAGGAGAACTGCGGTTTTTTGAGTCATGATTCTTCGATTCGAGTTTTTTCGTGGACAAATGCAACGACATCTTCAAGAACTGTGGGATCGGTGGTGGGATCAACCCCGTGCCCGAGGTTAAAGATATGGCCAGGATGATTGGCGTTGTCATCAAGAACGCTCTCAGCACCGGCGAGTGCAGCCTGCGAACCAGCCAACACGAGTGCCGGATCTAAATTGCCCTGAACAACAAGATCAGATCCCATACGTGCGCGGGCTGACTGAATGCGGGTTCGCCAATCAAGTCCCATCACGCGTGGTCCGGCTTCGTACATTGATTCCAACAAATGATCGCAACCGATACCGAAATGGATGCCGACAACTTGGGGGTGTAATTCGCGTAGTTGGTCAAAGACTTTCTTGCTGTGCGGCAAAACAAATTCGCGGTAATCGGCATTCGACAGCGAACCAGCCCATGAATCAAATAATTGAAATGCGCGGGCGCCGGCAGAAAGTTGTGCATCAATAAAAGTCACCGAGTGTTGCACGAGGCGGTCCATGAGTTGATGCCAGAGTTCGGGCTCAAGATGGATCATGCGCTTGGTGTTTTGATAGGTGCGCGATGGGCGGCCTTCGATGAGGTAGCTAGCAACCGTGAAAGGTGCTCCAGCAAAAGCAAGAAGTGGTACCGATTTGGGAAGTTCGGCAACAAGCAGTTTGACGGTTTCGATGACATACGAAACATCGTCGGGTTCAAGCGGTCGTAGTCGTTGCAAATCCGCGAGAGACCGAAATGGGGTTTCGGCTACTGGGCCGGTGCCGGGGGCGACATCAATACCAAATCCAACTGCGTGGGGCGGAACCACGATGTCGCTGTAGAGCACGGCCGCATCAACGCCGTAGCGATGAAATGGCTGCAACGTGATTTCAGCTGAGAGCGCTGGTTGCTTGATTGCTTCAAGAATGCTTCCGCTACCACGAATCGCTTTGTATTCGGGAAGGCTGCGACCTGCTTGACGCATGAACCAAACCGGTGTGTGGAGATGTTTGCGTCCGTTCGCTGCCGCGAGGAACGGTGAGTCATCGATTGGGTTGAGCGACACAGACATCGGTTACGACGATATCCGTGACGTTGGTCTCGCGCCTGATTGCGCGGGAACTAACTCGCGTGAAAAGGCGACTTGTGACATATATGGCTCAGAATCAAATTCGTAAGGGACTTTGGTCCATAGGGCATTCCTCGGTCATTTGGCATCCTGTTGATATGCGTAAGCGTTTGGCCGTGGCAGTAACTGTCCCGATGTTGTTGCTTTTGGGTTCGTGCGGCTCTGACACGGCAACGATGCGGGGCATTGTTCGAGACGAACCTCTGCAAGTGGGAGCCGTGACTCTGACTGAGGTAACAGATGAAGGCGAATTCGCGAATCATGACGATTTGTTCACGATGAAAGCAGAACCGGGCGAATTGTTGGTGATGTATTTCGGTTACACCAACTGTCCCGATCTGTGCCCAACCACGTTGGCTGCTGTGCGGACTGCCACGAAAAATCTGGGCGACGACGGCGCCAAAGTTGACCTAGCGATGGCAACAGTTGACATGGAACGGGACACTCCTGAAGTTTTGAATGGCTATCTTTCAAGCTTTAGTGATCACTTTCATGCCCTTCACGCCAGTTCGCAAGAAGAATTAGAGGCTGCCGAGAACGCATTCCTTGCAAGTTCAACAATCCAACGGGATGCAGCAGGGAAAATTGAAGTAGGTCATAGTGCCACTGCATATGTCGTCGATGACCAAGGCGTTGTTCTTGTCGAATGGCCATTTGGTATTGACAGTAAAGCCATGACTAACGATCTCAAAATCTTGCTTGAACAAATCTCAAGCAATAACTGAAAGGTAAACAATGAAAAAGTCAAAAATCACCGGATTACTACTCGCAGTTGTCGCAGGCACAGCATTATTCGCATCGTGTGGCGACGATGACACTTCTTCTAATTCTGCACCTGAAATCACCAAGGTGTGGGCGCGTACGAGCCCGATGGAGACTTCTCTTGGTGCCGTGTATATGACGATCTCGTCGAAGGATGGCGATGAATTAACTGATGTCTCGGTCGATTCCTCGATTGCAGCAATGGCGGAAATTCACGAAATGGTGATGGCGAGTGCAGAGACTGATACTGAAATGTCTATGACTACTGAAATGTCTATGACGACTGAAGCAATGTCTGGTGAAATGGTGATGCAAGAAGTTGATTCAATTGTGATTAACGCCGGTGGATCTGTTGATCTGATGCCTGGCGGATATCACATCATGTTGATGGAGATCGCTGCGCCACTGGAGCTCGGTGCCAAGTTTGATGTGACTCTGACATTCGCCAAGGCTGGAAAAGTAATAGTGACCGCCGAAGTCCGCGACGAAGCTCCCTGACAGACTGCTGTTGTGAACACTCCTGACGAAACCGTTGATGTGGTCCTTGATGCTGAGCCGGTTGGCTTTTTGCATCAAGGGCCACTCAAGGTTCTCTTGGCAGCTCTGGCCTTTCTGATCCCGATCACAGTGGCCATCGTGATTGTTTTTTCTATCGCGGGCAGTGACTCAACATCGGTTTCAGTTGGCGACGGAAAACTATGGAGTTACGAGATTCCCAACGGCACCAAAGAACAACTTGATAAGGGCTTGCTCACTGAGGACTATTTTCCAGAGCAACTCACTATTGGCGTTGGAGACACCGTCGAAGTTGTGAATAACGACGTCGCAATTCACAGCATCGGTCCGTTCACAGTTCGACCAGGTGAAACACAAAAAATGACCTTTGTTGATCCGGGTTATTACTTCGGAGTTTGCACGGTCGGTTTGCACGACACCGTCACAATCACTGTTGTATGAAACGCAGCAATCGATGTGTGGTCGCCGTGTCGTTGCTGTTTGCAACAGCGTGTTCAACAACGTCAAGTTCATCAGTTGGCAATCTTGAATTGCGCAATCTTGACGGCTCGGTGACTTCAATAGGTGAGATTTCGCAGAATCAGCCGATCTTGGTGTCGCTCTGGGCAGTGTGGTGTCAGCCGTGCAAACGTGAATTGCCTGCTCTTGAGCAAATCTCCGTGGAAAGACAAGATTTGGAAGTTTTGGCAGTCAACATCGGCGATGATCCCGTGAAGATCGAGTCATTTTTGCAAGATAACAATTTGACTCTTGCCGTTGTCATTGACGACAACGGCAGTTTGCTCGAGGCCCTTGACGCGGCCACTGTTCCGGTCACAGTTTTATTCGATTCTGATGGAACTGTTCTGTGGAGTCATGTAGGTGCAGTTGACGCAGATCAGGTCAACGAAGCACTTGACACTTATACAGATCTTTAGTGTTTCTCTAGTTCCCCGATTACTTGAGGCCAGTTGATGGGTGTTTCCAGTTGCCTGGTCGCAATGATGCTTCAATGCGGGCGATTCGAGTTCGCGCGGGCGGATGTGACGAACTCGTATCACGCGGCCCAACCGTCTTCTTTAGTGCAGCTGATAACTGCCATCCGTAGCCCATACGTACAACGCGTTGATCGGCCTGAAATTCGGCCGAACGCCCAACCACATTTGCGAGGTAGCGCATCATCGAATATCCAGCGCGAAAGATCAAGGAGAATCCTTGAAAGATGAGAGCAATGGTCTGTCCGAGTAAGCGAGCCAACTGAGAACTTCGCGCAAACGTATTCGTCGCAGCCTTTGAGACATTGTTCATGAATGCACCGACCCTTTCGAGTAGATACACCGGCAATGTCAACCACTGACCAATCGTTAATGCGACCGTATGAGAACCAAGGTGATGGCATAACTCATGGGCTAAGACCCCACAGAGTTCATCGTGATTGAGTTCGTGGGTTGCAAATGATGTGACGATGACGAGGTGTCCACCGCTCGCAAATGCGTTGAGATCTTTGTCGTCCACAACTCCGACGACAAAGTGACGGTTGCGCAGATGCCAGGCTTGAGTGACTTCATTAAACGCTTTTTGCAGTTTGGGGGCTTCGCGCGAACTGGGCTTGCGGGCGCCCATGAGGAGCGTCAGCACTCGCCGTTGAAAGGCCGGAATGAAGAGAACTAAGCCCGCCACGAGGTACCCGAGGAGCACTTTCCAGAGTGCAACGCCAGTGATCCAGGTGATGGGGAGCCAAAAAATGGTGATCGCCACCGCCCAAAGCGGAGAAATGGCCAGTACTGGAACGAAGGCGTACAGAGCGGCCCGATCGAAGTCGCGCCGCCTTTTGTGACTCTGACCTCGTCTTTCGTTCTCTGTCCAACTAGGGGTCATGGATTTTTGGTTTCCTCAGGAGTCTTCGTGGGGTCGACGACAGGATTCGCCATATGAATCATGCCCCATATTGAAGAAAGTTCGCTGACTTATTCAAGGTTGACGAGATATTGGCCGAAAAGAACCAAGTACATCAGCGGTCAAGGGGTCATTTCGTGGTCAAGGTCCAAAACAACAAGAGCGAGGTTGAGCGGCAGTCGCATCACTCGGCGCGTTTGTTACTTGACCTTGCTCGAACTCATGAAGCCACTGAACCAGAACGTTCACGAGTATTAGTTCAGCAAGCACGTGCACTAGCGCGAGCAAACCAAGATGACGCATGCGAGGCCGAGTCATTGTACCGATTGGCCTCGCTGGCTCATTACGACGGTCAGCCTGGTGATGCTTTTGCGCTCGCTGTTGAAGCTCGTGACTTTGCGATGGCCCATGATGTCACGCTCGTCGTCGCTTGGGCGCTGAATTTGATTGGTTTGGTACACACCAATTCAGGTAATCACTCCGAGGCACTGGCCTGCTGTTTGCAAGCACTTGATTGTTATCGCGGAACCGGACATCGAGTTGATGAGGGCAACATGCTCAACACGATTGCTTCGATCTACCACGAACTTGGTGATACCGATCGCGCAATTGTCAATTACGAAGCTGCGATGAACGCCAATGCTCAATTGAATCGTCCAGATTTTGATGCAATTACATTGGCCAACGTTTCATCTCTGCGAGCCGAGCGCGGCGAGTTTGATGTAGCAATTGAGATCGGCGAACGGGCTTTGGCATTGTGCCGACTTCATGCAGTTGGGTTTTTGCCAGAAGTTCTATCTGCACTTGCCAGTGCCTATGGTGGTCGTGGAGATTTTGATCAAGCACGAACATTGTTGAATGCAGCCTTAGCGATGCTTGATGCGTCAAGTGTTTCGTTTGATGACGCGGTGCGAGCGAGTGTTGAACTGTCGTTTGGTCAAGTTGAACACAGTGCCAAAAATGAAAGCGATGCCATTGCTCATTTTTGTAGTGCTCTCGGATTGGCGGAAGTGATCAACGCCAAACCCGTTGCTTTCTCGGCTCATAGTGCTTTGGCCGACCTCTACAAAGGCCTCGGTCGGTTCGAAGAAGCGGTGTACCACCTCGAAGCAAAGTTTGCGATCAACCAGTCAATCTTCAATGAAGGCACCGATATTCGCATCAAGACTCTGCAGGTTGCGCACGAAGCGGAAGAATCTCGTCAACAGGCAGAAATCCTGCGCTTGCGCACCAGTGAACTTGAAGGTTTGGTTCGTGGTCGCACGACAGAGCTTGAACAATTTCAACTTGAAGCGCTTGAGCGCTTGGCGATTCTTGGAGAATTCCGCGATACCGATACTGGTGAACACACGTCACGAGTTGGCGACATGTGCGCCGAAATTGCCCACGAGCTTGGTCAAGATCCGGCGTGGTCAGAGCGTCTGCGTCTGGCGGCTCGATTGCACGACATCGGCAAAGTCGCGATTCCTGATTCAATTTTGTTAAAGCCTGGGCCATTGACGCCAGCGGAATTCGAAGTGATGAAGACGCACACCACCCTTGGCGCGCGTATTTTGTCGGGTAGTACTTCGCCACTTGTGCAGTTGGCAGAAGAGGTTGCCCTCAATCATCACGAGCGTTGGGATGCACTGGGCTATCCCAATCAAATCGGGGCGACTGACGTGCCATTGTCGGGCCGCATTTGTGCGGTGGCGGATGTCTTTGATGCTCTCACGAGTGAGCGGGTTTACAAAAAGGCTTGGACAGTTGACGATGCGGTCCGCTACATCGCTCGGGCTGCTGGTACACAGTTTGATCCGACGGTGGTCAAAGCATTTATGCACATTGCCCAGTCAAGATTGGTGACTGACCCTCATTTCGCTGACTCAATCCGCTAGAACTGCTGTATGAGTTCACATATCGACAAGGCCCCCGTCATCGCTGGAGCCGAATCATGGAGTCACGTAGGTAGTAAGCGTGTCGGAGCGTTATGCATTCATGGTTTCACCGGAAATCCGTCATCTATGCGCGGAGTCGCCGAGGCTTTTGCTGGCGCAGGTTACGACGTTGAATTACCGCGACTGCCAGGGCACGGAACGGCAGTCTCAGACATGATTCCAAGTCGCTGGAGTGATTGGACCTTTGAAGTCGCCGCGGCCTACACGCGATTGGCCGCACGAGTGGACAAAGTTGTGGTGGCTGGATTGTCGATGGGCGGTTCGTTGACATTGTGGACTGCTCTTCAGCAACCCACCGTCTCGGGAATTGTGTGCATCAACCCCGCATCGCAACCGCAAGCAGAAGAAATGATCGACATGGTCAAAGGAATGTTGGCCGAAGGAACTGAAGTATTCCCCGGAATCGGATCTGACATTGCTGATCCAGAGGTGAAAGAAAGTTCGTATTCTGAAACGCCGTTAGCACCATTGGTATCAATGGTTGAAGATGGCATCAAGCCGATGTTGGCACAGTATGGTTCGAGCAAAATTCCGATGCTGTTGATCACGTCAAAGAATGACCACGTGGTTGATCCGGCAACGAGTGATGAACTAGCAGCCCAATGGGGTGGACCAGTTGAACGAATTTTGCTGGATCGCAGCTTCCATGTGGCAACGCAGGATTACGACAAAGATTTCATTAACGAATCTGCATTGGCATTTGCGGCAAAAGTAACTTCATGAGTTTTCTTTCGTACATCCCAAGTCCCGGAAGTGCCTCAATCCATATTGGGCCGTTGCAGTTACGTGCTTATGGATTGATGATTGCCATCGGTGTGATTGTTGCTGTTCGTATCTGGGGTAAGCGAATGACACTGATCGGTGTCGGTGGACCTGAAGAAGCGGCCTCAATTGCGACATGGGCAGTGCCAGCGGGTGTGATCGGGGCTCGGCTCTATCACGTGGCAACCGAATGGGATCGTTTCTCTGATGATCTAGGTTCGATTTTCAAAGTGTGGAAAGGTGGCCTTGGTATTCCGGGTGGCATCTTGCT
>JBIKOO010000139.1:0-3468 GCA_044358015.1 Ilumatobacteraceae bacterium | reverse complement strand
TGCTTGAAAAAGTTGGAGTCAGTGATTTAGCTGAACAAACCGCCGGCGATCTCCCGACTGGCTCCGCACGTCTCGTTGAAATTGCTCGTGCTCTTGCAACCGGTCCGCGATTGCTCCTTCTTGATGAACCAGCTTCTGGTCTTGATGAAGCCGAAAGCGATCGACTCGGTGTTCTGCTTCGCGAACTTACCGCCGACGGGCTTGGCGTTTTGCTTGTCGAGCACGATATGAGTTTGGTGATGCACGTGTGCGATCGAATTTTTGTCCTTGATCTCGGACTCATTATCGCCAACGGAACACCAACGGAAATTCAACATGACCCCAAAGTGCTTCAGGCGTATCTCGGAGCCCCATCGTGACGAACCCCATTCTTGAACTTCGCAATGTTCGTGCCTCATACGGATCAATTGAAGTTCTTCACGGAGTCAATCTTTCGGTCGGTCGCGGAGAGGTCGTGGCGTTACTTGGACCTAACGGTGCGGGCAAGAGCACCATGATCAAAGTGGTCAGCGGACTTTTGCGCCCGACGTCTGGCCAACTCGTCGTTGGTGGTCGTGATGTCACCGGTGCCGCGGCAAGTGCGCTAGCTCGAGCCGGTTTGTGCACCATCCCTGAAGGCCGTGGAATCTTTCCCAACCTCACAGTTCGTGAGAACTTGCTCATGGCCACATTCAGTGGTCACAAACTCGCAGACATTGAAGAAAGTACTTACGCTCGCTTCCCTCGGTTGTCAGAACGTCGCACTCAGTTGGCCGGCACGATGTCGGGCGGTGAACAGCAAATGCTTTCTCTGGCGCGAGCCCTCGCAACCGATCCAGTCATTTTGTTACTCGATGAATTGTCAATGGGGCTCGCTCCACTCATTGTTGCCGAGCTGTATCAGCAGGTTGCAGCAATTGCTGCCGAGGGAGTTTCGGTGTTGGTTGTGGAGCAATTCGCTCGCACAGTTTTAGGAGTTGCCGACCAAGCAGTTCTATTGGCCCACGGGAAAGTGCAAGTAGCCGGTAAAGCATCTGAGATTGGCGAAGATGTACTTGCCGGCGCGTATTTAGGTTCATAAATTCTCTTACTGAAAGAAACGGACACGACCATGAATGAAGATCGAATCCAAACCTTCACCGAAGAAATCGGCGAATTGAAGTTGCGTGGCGCACGTGCAGATCGCGAACGCTGGCTTTTAATCTTGGGTGGACTCGGACTAATCGCCGGAGTTGGCTTAGCCGTCTTTGGTGGTTTTCAAGCGAGCGGCACGACGGTCCTTGGTGACCAAATTGCCTTTTTGGCAACTGGCACACTGATCGGACTCGCACTTGTCATCGCTGGTGCAGCGCTATTCATCCGCTACTCAATCGCCCGCTTCATGCGTTTTTGGCTTGTGCGTCTCGTTCACGAACATCGCAGTGAAACTGACCGCGTCATCAAAGCACTCGGCGATATTGAAACAAAACTCAACAAGTAGTTGTTAACGAGCGCGGTAGGTGCCGCCGCCGAGTCCGCTGGTGTCTTTGTTGAGACGCTTTGACAAGTGCATTCCTTCAAGGATGAACTCGACTGCCGCAGCAACACTGGCCGCACTGTCGTCCCCATCAATGAGCGCATCCACAATTGGACGCAACGAAGGAATATTACCGATGAGCATTGCCTGCTCTTCAGAAGGCACGTCTTCACCGGTGTGAACGATTGCACCTTCCTCAAATGCCGTGAGGACCGCACCTGTCAATTCCGGTTTCACAACCTGGCGATACACAGTCAGAACTGACGACTTAATGAGATCGCGCAAGACCTGACCTTCACGACCCTCTTCAAGCGCTTCAATTTCGATCTTCCCACCAGTTGATGCTGCGAATGCGTCAAGGTCGCATACGCGCGGAACCACATTGGTTTCGCCTAATCGCAATCCACGACGCAATGCATTCGCTGCCATCACTTCATAGTTGCTCACGCTCAAACGTACACTGACACCACTGCGCTGATTGACCTGACTGCTGTTGCGTGCCAACTGACTAAATGTTGCAACGACAAGTTCCATGTACGCCGGCACCGAAACCGTGACATCGCCGACACTTGGCGGACGGGCTTCTTGACGAATGATCTGCACTTCAGTCGTTGCTTCAAGCGGATAGTGCGTACGAATCTGACTACCGAAACGATCTTTCAATGGAGTAATGATTCGACCACGGTTGGTGTAGTCCTCTGGGTTTGCTGAAGCCACAAGCAATACGTCAATTGGTAAGCGAATTTTGTAACCACGCACTTGCACATCGCGCTCTTCAAGAATGTTCAACAGACCAACCTGAATACGTTCCGACAAGTCTGGCAATTCGTTGATCGCAAAAATACCGCGATTCGTACGCGGCACGAGCCCGTAGTGCAATGTGAGTTCATCGCTGAGGTAACGACCTTCAGCAACCTTGATGGGGTCAACTTCACCGATGAGGTCGGCGATTGATGTGTCAGGGGTTGCTAGTTTTTCGCCGAATCGCACATCACGATGAATCCATGTAACGGGAGCCTCGTCGCCGTATTGCTCGACTAGATCGCGTGCATGCTTTGATACTGGTTCATAGGGATCGTCGTTAATCTCGCTGCCTGCAATAATCGGCAACCACTCGTCAAGCAATCCCGTCAAACTACGAATCATGCGGGTTTTGGCCTGTCCGCGCTCTCCCAAAAAAATCACATCGTGACCGGCCAAGATTGCATTCTCGAGCTGTGGCATGACGGTGTCTTCGTAACCGAGGACTCCTTCAAATAATGGCTGCTTCGCCATAATGCGCGCGACTGCATTGCGACGCATTTCTTCTTTGACGGGACGTGATACCCATCCAGATGCTTTAAGTTCACGAATAGTGGCCGCTGAGGGTGCCGAAGAAGAAGACATATCTTGAGAGTAATCCGCCATTGATGAAACGCAGTGGTCGAGCCTGTTCTCTACTACCGTCTGTGGTGTGACAACATCTGCCGAGCACGAGAACGAGAAATGGACTTCTCTCGATCTCTCTGGCCAGTGGCGGGTCACCAAAGCCACTGACGACGCCCTTCGCACCAGCGTTGGACTTGATACCGATGATGAAGAGTGGCCCACAATTCGGGTGCCGAGCCATTGGCAGTCACATCCCCTTTTCGCCACCGAAAATGGACCCCTTTTGTACCGCAAAGATTTTGAACTTGACGTACCAAGTGAAGGCGAGCGTCGCTTCATCGTGGTTGACGGACTCTTTTATCAAGGTGATGTGTGGCTCGATGGCGCCTACCTAGGCGACCCTGAGGGTTACTTCATTCCTCATGCCTATGACATCACCGCCCTAGCTTCACTTGACACCGAACACGTCTTGGCTGTGGGCGCCACGTGTAGCCCACAGCGGGACAAAAAAGCCAAACGCAATATCACCGGAGTCTTTCAACATTGGGATTGCATCGACCCCGATTTCAATCCTGGTGGCATTTGGCGTGGAGTGCGCATTGAGC
>JBIKOO010000183.1:0-3472 GCA_044358015.1 Ilumatobacteraceae bacterium | reverse complement strand
CACAAGCCAGCAAAACACCCGCCGCAACTTGCGCATAAAACGCTTTCGTTGAAGCAACACTCATTTCAACATCGCGACCATCGCTCGTGAACAAGACGCCGTCGGCCTTATCGCACAGATCGCTACCACGACGATTGACAATCGCCAGAACTGATGCGCCGCGTGAACGCGCCAAGTCAACAGTGCGATTCGTGTCAGTCGTTGTTCCGCTTTGACTCACAGCAATGATGAGCGTGTCGCTCATATCAAGTTGCAAATGGAAACCACTGAGTTCGGTCGCGGTAATCGGATCAACGTCAAGGCCGCCCGCGCACAGTTCATCAAGAACCGTGGCACAACTGCGCCCTGCGATAGCAGCGGTACCTTGACCAATCACGCGAACTTTACGAATTGCACCAGATGACAAAAGTTCAATAATGGATGTCGGCAACGTCTTGACACCAAGTGATGCATGCAAGACACCATCACGCTCAACAATTTTGCCGCGCAGAGTCTTACGGAACGATTCTGGTGCCTCGCCAATTTCTTTCAGCAAGAAGTGCGGAGCATCGCCACGATCAATATCGCGAGTTGTAACTTCGGCCGTCACTAACTCGGTTGTTGCAATAGGCAAAGCGGTACCGTCGTATGCAATTCGGGTGACGCCAGTAAGTTCTCCGGCTAGGGCACCATCAAGTACAACAATCTGACCTTTGCTGTCGGTCAAAGATGCGGAGCTGGTTCCTTCACCATCAAGGCGGAAATAAGTGGAGGTTTCTTCAACGACACCATACGGTTCGCTGGCAACGATGAATAAATCTTCGGCCAAACCAACGAACAATCCTTGACCACTGCCGCGTAGTGCGAACATCAACCGATCGGGTTGATCAGTTGCGGCAGCACCAATGGCAACTGATCCTTCAAATGACGCCACACTGCGACGGAAAGCCTCAACTGTGTCGCCACATGCACGGGCATGCATATTCACTAACGCCGGAATCACTTTGGCATCGGTCGTGATTTGGCCCGGGAATGACAGCCCATGAGCGATTCGTAGATCGCCGTGGTTATCAACATCACCATTGAGCGCAGCCACAACATACGGATGCGTCGTCTCAACATCACCAAGTTCGCGCTCGCTATTCACAGGGTGTGCATTCGGTTCGCTAATAATGCCGACACTCGCCCACCGCGTGTGCCCCACTAAGGACAAGCAGGCATTCGGATTCGAAAGAGCCAGGCGCAACAAGTCGTCGTCTTGTACTGCCGCGCGCAGAGCTTTGGTGTTGTCACCGAGTTCACCGATCTCGGCAGCAGCTTTATAAACAAATGACAATGTGTCGTCAATGAGGCGCACCGAACGATTCTGGAAGAGCGCGTCATAGGCCCGAGCACTCAGTGCTGCCGAGACCGAAGGATCGTTAGCCGACAACCCGTGACCCCAAACAAAAACATGGATTCCCGCCGAATCGCGACCGCGTACTTCAAGACGATCAAGAGCCGAGAAAGCCTGTTCAATCGTGAGGTAACCAGCGACGGCGGCGATGCCGGCGTCACGTCCGGCCAAATCGCGAACCATGCGAGCCGTACGTAAACGATCTTGCCCGATTGACCACGTGACATCGCGTAGCGCAATCAGCGCCGCCGCATTTCTTTCAAGCTCATCCGAATCGGCTACAGCATTCTCAAGACCTTCATCGATGAGTGCAATCGTGGCGCTCACTTGATCGAGGCGACTTGTGATGGCACTCACTAACTCGTGGTTGTCGATCAGCGCCACTGCACCAGGAACGCCCTTCAGGAGTTCATTGACCTTCACGAGATGTGCGGTGGCATCGAGCATGTTGCGACCACTCGCGATTGCGGCGTCTAGATGCTGAACGATGTCGTCCACGCTGGGAGCTTGGCGTTGAGCAGGTCGACCGACCAAAGCGATGATGCCACACATGACGATTAGGTTACCGAACAACTATGCAGTGACAGGCTCACACGCATTTGTTGACGGCAACGGCAACCAGACGATCAGCTGCTTCATCAGCTAATTGTGCAGTTGGAGCCTCGACCATGACCCGAATGAGTGGCTCGGTGCCACTCGCCCTTACTAAAACTCGGCCGTTGTCACCAAGAATCGCTTCCTCGGCTGCAATTTCAGTTGCTAACAGTTTGGCAACATCAGTGGGACGAACCGCAACTTTGACGTTCTTCAACACCTGCGGGAAAGTCTGCATGATTGATCCAGCAAGTTGCGAAAACTTCGCGCCATCTTTTTCCTGCCGGCGACGTACTAACTGGGCCAACACAATCGAGGCCAAAAGACCATCACCAGTTGTCGCGAGATCGCGATGAATGATGTGACCACTTTGCTCGCCACCAATAACGAAGCCACCATCTTCCATGGCATCAAGGACATAACGATCGCCAACAGTGGTTGTCACAACGTTGACACCAACCTGCTTCATGGTCTGATGGAAACCCAAATTTGACATCACAGTCACCACGACTGTGTTGCCCGCCAAAGTGTTGTGCTCACGTCGATCAAGCACCGACAACGCAATTAATCGATCGCCGTCAACCACATGGCCGTTTTCATCAACAGCAATTAAACGATCGCCATCTCCGTCATAGGCAAAGCCAATATCAACTGAAACTCCGGTGCCAGTACCACTGACGAAATCACACAATGTTTGTGGCGAAGTTGCTCCACACGCATCATTAATGTTGCGTCCATTCGGCGCATCGCTCATTGAAATCACATCAGCACCAAGGCGTTGCAAAACCAAAGGTGCAACTTGGCTCATCGCTCCATTGGCCGAGTCAACGACAATTCGTAAACCAGCCAATGAACCTTCGCCGAAAAGTTCAACAAGATGATCAACGTACAAAGTCACTGCATCGCTGCGGCGAATGATGACGCCGACATCAGATGTGGTTGGCGTGACACCACTCATGATTTTGTGAACTTCTGATTCGATCAATTCTTGATCGATGTCGGTCAACTTGCGACCACCCGCGGCAAATACTTTGACTCCGTTATCGGAGAACTTGTTATGCGACGCGGTGATCATCACACCAGGCACATCTTCAAGTTGGGCAATCAAAGCAACTGTCGGCGTTGGCACCACACCAAGTTGTTCAACGCGCACACCAACAGATGCCACTCCAGCAGAAAACGCTGCTTCAAGAATGGGTCCAGATACTCGCGGATCGCGAGCAATCACTAAACGAGACGAGCCCAAAACCGTGCCAACGGCGCGACCAAGAGCAAGGACATATTCAGGAGTGATTTCGCTAATAGCCACGCCACGAACACCATCGGTGCCGAATGACGGAATAACAGACATGTATGGCTGGGGCGAATTGCTTGCGCCCGACATGAAAGTCGCGATCAGCGCTTCGTGTACTGTCCGGCCTTACGGGCCTTGCGCAGACCGTACTTCTTGCTTTCCTTACGACGTGAGTCGCGGGTCAACAAGCCGGCCTTCTTGAGTGCAGC
>JBIKOO010000053.1:0-11354 GCA_044358015.1 Ilumatobacteraceae bacterium | reverse complement strand
GTCACGCCATCCAGGCCTACGCCGATCTTGACTTGCCAATGGCTAAGGCAGTTGATGACATGGACTTGTTCTTGGACTATTTACATCGGCAGTTCATTGAGAGTATTTTCGAATCACACAGTGCCGGAACAATTGATCTTTCAGTGGCAATCCAAATGGCTGTGACCGCCCGCTTCTACGAGCGTATTGGTGATCATGCGGTCAACGTGGCCCATTTTGTTTGCTACCTGATTACCGGCGAGATTCCGCCAGCTGGCGATCACCGTCGTGGTGGTCGCATTGGTGATGCTGACTCAAACTTTGAAGGACTCACATCGTGAGTTTTCTTCTTGGCCTCTTGGTGGGTTTGGCTGCTGGCGTCGTGAGTTACTTGTTGTTCGCCGCATCCTCACGAAAGAGTTCAGTCATTGTCGATAAGGCTGACTCTGGAGCTGAGGAAGTTCATCCAAATGAAAATATTGAATCACTGCTTCTTATTCGTGATGCGGTGAACTCACTAAGTGTCGGAGTCGTGGTTGTTGGAACCGACGGAAAAGTGATCTTCCGCAATAAATTGGCCGAAAGCGTCACGGGTGTTATTCACTCAGATGTTCTTGTTGAAGAAGTAGTGGAACAGCACCTATCGGTTGCGCTGAGTGGTGAAACTAAGCGCCAAGTACTTGATTTGTTCGGACCTCCCCGCAAAGTATTTGCAGTTTCGGCCACCCCGTTAGCGATTGGTGGGGCGGTGGCGATGACGGAAGACATCACCGAGCGGTATCTCGTTGATGCAGTCCGCACCGATTTTGTCGCCAATATCAGTCATGAATTGAAAACTCCGGTGGGCGCGCTTGCTGTCTTGGCTGAAGCTTTGTCACAAGAAGACGATCTTGAGATCATTCACCGACTTTCAGAAAAGATGGTTGATGAAGCCATTCGCGTTGGGCGCACCATTGACGATTTACTGGAACTGTCTCGTATCGAGTTCGGGGGAGAGGCCGTGAAAGATGAAGTTGACGCTGCGGTCATCTTGTCTGAATCAATTTCGCGAGCGGCCCCATTGGCTTCATTGCACTCAATCAAGATTGCGATGGCCGAGTTGTCTACTCCACTCAAGGTTGTCGGTGATCGGCGCCAATTGGTGTCGGCAATTGGCAATCTGGTGGAAAATGCCGTGAAGTATTCCGAGTCGGGTTCATCAGTGGAAGTTTCTGCTCGTCCAGATGGCGACTCGGTTGAGTTTGCCGTTACCGACTTTGGTCTCGGTATTCCAGCACGTGATCTTGACCGTGTCTTTGAACGTTTTTATCGGGTCGACCGCGCTCGTTCGCGCGACACCGGTGGAACTGGTTTGGGTTTGGCAATTGTGCGCCATGTCGCCAACAACCACGGTGGTGATGTCTCGGTAACGAGCATTGAGGGTGAAGGGTCAACTTTCTCACTCAAGATTCCAAAGTTCGTCAGACGAGAGCAAGATATGAGAGAGAGTGCCTAATGGGAATGCAAACTGTGCTGTTAGTTGAAGATGAAGAAAGCTTCATTGATGCATTGACGATCGGACTGAAAAAAGAAGGCTTTCGTGTGGAAGTCGCTCGCGATGGCATGGAGGCGTTGGCAAAGTTTGACATCGTTCAACCTGATGTCGTGTTGCTCGATGTGATGTTGCCGAAGATTTCCGGAATTGATGTGTGTCGTCAATTGCGTAAGCGCACTCAGGTGCCGATCATCATGGTGACCGCCAAAGGCGCCGAAATTGACACTGTGGTCGGTCTTGAAGTTGGTGCTGATGACTACATCACCAAGCCATATCGGATGCGCGAATTGGTGGCACGGATGCGCGCGGTTCTTCGTCGTTCGGCCGCCGATCAGGGAGTCAAGGTGTCAGACCTTGATGACAATGCTCTTGAAATTGGGGCCATTGCTCTCGACCCCGATCAACACCGGGTGTTAGTGAATGGCGCAGAGGTAGCGATGCCGTTGAAGGAATTTGAGTTGTTACATTTACTTCTCGCTAATGCTGGGCGAGTACTTCCGCGTGAGACCCTGATTGATCGGGTGTGGGGAACCGACTATGTCGGTGACACCAAGACGCTTGACGTTCATATCAAGCGGTTGCGTAGCAAAATCGAGGATGATCCGGCAGTTCCAACACGGATCGTGACCATCCGAGGTTTGGGCTACAAATTTGAGCGCACGAAGAGTTGAACTTCCACTTTGCTTCACACGCTCTCACCTAATGTAGGCGTGTGACCGAACTGACCGAACAACCATTACCTGGTCGCGGTCGAGGCAAGAATTATGTGCCGCCCAAACATCAGCATCATTTCCAAGTGAGTCCGTTTACCCGCTTAGTTAGGGTTCATGCATTGATGGCGGCCGGTGAAGCCGCTATGGCGGTGGCTTTGGCCGACTCGTTGTTTTTGTCCATCACTCCAGGTGAAGCTCGCGGCCGAGTGCTGTTGTTCTTAGGGGTGAGTTTTGCTCCATTTTTGATTCTGGCCAAGTTCATTGGTCCGGTCATTGATCGAATGCCAGGTGGTCGTCGGCTTCTGATTTTGTTGATTGCGGCTTTGCGCGCCATTGTCATGGTTTTAATGGTGTCGCAACTCGATTCGCTGTTGCTCTTTCCGTTGGCCTTCGTGGCGATGGTTCTGAACAAGACGTACTCAGTTTCTAAGTCGGCGCTTGTCCCTGCACTGATTAGGTCAGATAACAATCTGGTTGAAGCTAATGCCAAGTTGGGAGTGACCGCAGGCATTGTCGGATTCGCGGCCGCTATTCCGGCCGGTATTTTGAGCTTGATTTCTTCGAAGGCGACATTGATCTTTGGTGCGGCCATCTTTGCTATCGCAGCACTGAACGCGTTGCGCTTTCCAAAACAGACAGTTGCCAGAAATGAACCTGCCGAGTTAGAAGTTCAAGAACTCAGACAGCCAGGAGTTGTCATTGCGGTTTCGGCGATGAGTTTGGTTCGAGCAAGTGTTGGGTTTGTCTTCTTTCATCTCGCCTTTTGGTTTGCCGACCCACAACGTGCTGAAGTAGTGGGCACTGATACCAATGGGTTGTGGACTCAAGTCAAATATCACTTTGGTCCCCAATTCGGCACGATGTGGTTTGGAATCGCCGTCAGTATGGCGGCGATCGGCTCATTGCTGGGCAACCTCAGTGCCAAACGATTGAACAAGCTTCAGCGCATTGAATACTTACTTGTCATTGCACTGGCAATCATCGGAGTTGCCGGTTTGCTCACTGCTCTGACTTCGGTGACGATCACCGCATTGCTTTTGATGGCCTTAGTGAACTATGCGGCGGCGATTGGCAACATGGCTTTTGAATCAATCGTTCAGCGTGATGCTCCCGACGCCAACCGTGGTCGTGCGCTTGCGAATTACTACACGCGTTTCCAATTGATGTGGGTTGCGGCCGGAATTATTCCAGTGTTGCTCGAACTGCCAGGAGTCGTCGGTTTTGGAATTGTGGCCGGCATTGGCTTTAGTGGCGCGTTGATTTACTGGGTGGGCCTGCGCCAAATAGCGTTAGGAGCCGAACCTGCATCGGTCGTTGCTCAATTGCGGCAACGTTTCAGTCGTTCTCGCTAATTTCAAGTCGAGCGAGCCACAACCCTGGCGCATCGAGTTCGGAAAGAGTTGGCAAATTTGCTGCCGAGATATAGAGCGGTGCGAGGCCACCTTCACCCATTCGTTCAATCACACCTTGAACAAAGTTGCGACCTCGTTCAACTTGCTGACGATTGATATGCAGTCCAAGCAGTTTTTCAACAAATACGGTTTCGTCGCCCGACTCAATTCGGCGACGGCGGGCGGCTTCGGCGATACGGGAAGGATTTCCGAGCACTCGTGAACCAACTGCGTCAGTCATGTGATCGGACCAACCAATGATGAGACCAAGCAGTGCGTCAAGTTGTGGTTGCAAACGATTTTGTTCTTCTGATCGAACTGCGCCCAACATAAGTTCGGGATCACCGAGAATTTTCTGAAGCGACCCCATCAGTTCATTGGGATCGGTTGAGTCAAGATTGGACAACTTGTCGGTGATGGCCGACGGGTCGGGGCGAAAGCCCGCGATAAATGATTGAACCATGTCAGTGACAGCATCGCGTATGTGCGTGATGCTGTAGAGCTGATGCACAACAAGTTCGCGAATCAAAGTCCACATGCGTACATCTTCAAGCGGCAGGTCCCATTCGGCCGCGAATGTATCTACGGTGGTTGGAACGATGGCGATTTCATTCTTGATTGGTCGGGGGAGTGGAAGGTCGTATTGACCCAGTGATTTTTTGGCAAGGTGACCGACCATCGAGCCAACTGTCATACCCATTGTCATCGGAGCAATCATGTTGGTGATACCAGCAAACATTGTCGCGAAAGGGTCGCTGTCGGATGATGAGTCAGTTGGATCGTTTTGGTGAGAGCTCAGCGCTGTAGCCAATTGAGTAAAAAGAGGACGGTAGTCATCAAGTGTGCGTTGAGCCCAAGCACCTGGTGTCACCATGACAGGTTCGACTGAACTGGCAGTGGTGATATCGCCGAGTCCGGTGATTTGATGAACATGCATTCCAGCAATGCGGGCAAGGTTGGCGTATTCAATACGCACGAGTGGATCGACGTTGGGCTCGGTCTGTCCATCAGTTGCAGTCACCAACGCAATTTGACGAGCGGTATCCCACTGGATGGGTCCTTGGGTGTTGAACATTTTCATCATGTCGCCGAACATGGGCATGTTGCCAAATATGTTTCCGGACATATTTCCGAACATGTTGCCAAACATATTTTTCGAGTTGTCGTCGTCATCAGAATCAAAAGGGTTGGGGGAATCTCCAGACACATTGCGAGCATAGAACTAATTGGTGAGGTTTATACAGCGCCGCATATCGCTGTAATGTCGCGGGTGTGACAATGTCAGTGACTGCTCCCGATGAACTGGGGCCCGATGAACCGGGGCACGCCGGTTTGGCTGATGGCGTTTTAGCGACAAATCTGGTGAAAGTCGTTGTGAGTGGCGGGCAATGGCCTCTCGGTAAAAGGGTGATTGAACGTCTGAAAATTGATGGTGGGTTTGACGTACGCGAGATCAACCAGAGTACCGATGTCATTGCTGAACCTCTTGATGTGTTCATCCATCTCGCACCTGGGGACCATGACGCCCTTGTCGAACGTCGGCGGAGTGCTGTTATCGGAACTCCCGAATTACTACAAGCTGCAACGGTGCAGGGTGCCAAACACATTGTGTTGTTGTCGTCAGCAATGGTTTATGGTGCGTGGCCAAACAATCCCGTTCCGCTCACGGAAGACACAGCGCTTCGTCCCGATTTCGGTTTTGCCTTTGCGCGTCAATTGGCAACTGTTGAACAACTTGTTGATGATTGGCGTGAGTCGGGTGACGATCGCAGCGCAACAGTTCTCCGACCGGTGCCTGCGATGGCAGCCGATGGTGCATCAAGTTTGGTACGGGCCCTTGCAGCAGGCATGGGCGGGCGACTAGGTGAAGATGATGTGCCAGCTCAGTTCTTGCACCTTGATGATCTTGCTCAGGCGGTTTTTCTAGCAACCCGCAAAAAACTAGATGGTGTTTACAACGTTGCGCCTGATGGGTTTGTGCACAGTGCTCGTGTGCGTTCGTTATGGGGTATGGCTCCACGTTTACGACTACCTGATCGAATGAGCGAAATCGTGAGTGACATTCGTTGGCGTTTCCAACGCGGACCAATTCCACCGGGGCTACGCCCGTATGTGCGGTCAACGTGGCTTGTTTCTAATGGCCGACTTCGTTCCGAAGGTTGGACACCGTCCGTGACGAACGAGCAAGCTTTTGTTGAGGGAACTGATGCCAAATGGTGGACAATGTTGACCCCAAAACGTAAGCAAGAAATTGCTTTAGGTGCAATGGCGACCGCGATATTGATCGCGATGATTACGGCACTGGTTGCAGTGAGAAAATATCGCCGTCGGCGGTGAGTGCACTGATCTGCTGTTCAATACTCGTGATCGGTATGAATCCGAGTTCGGATTCGCTATGAGTACATAGCCCAACGAGTCGACCGCTTTGATCTACAACCGGTGCGCCTTCGGCAAACGAGTAAATGTCAAAGTCGCTGTTGTCGCTCGTTCGCAAAGTAATCATCGCTTGTTGCGATACTTCGTTAATGACGAAACGTTTTGGATTTTCGAGTAAGACAGTAACGGTTTGTCCAGATGTGAAACCCTTGCTGTATTTGATTCCGCTTGTACGCGTGAGTGTGCGCAAAAATGCGAGTGGGTCAATCGGCTTTTCAATTTGGAGAACCGCAATCCCGTTATCAGGAAAGATATGTACCAAATTTGCAGAACTGATCGAACGATCGGGCAGTTCTACTGCCACTGTTTCAAGTTCACCGAGTGCGGCAGTTGTGGTAACAAGAACTTGATTGTTGAAAAGAATGATTCCCATTGCTTCAGTTGTTTCTAAGTCGCTATCAACTGCTGCCACTTGGAGGTTGGCATTGGTGAGGGCCACGACATCAGAAGTATTTTGGCGACCAGCTCGAGGGATCAAAATGAGGAGCAATCCTGAAATCAGTACGGCGCCGGCGATGCACGAAAAGCCGACGAGCCCCCGACCGCGCCGACCGATATCGATAGGCCTCAAAGCCTCAAGTGCGACTGCCGCGAAGCCGACCTCTGAAGGGTGGCGCCATAGGCGTTCGTGGGGAGGTTGCGGAGCCGGGGTGTAGTCGGCATCGGGGTATGAGTCACCGGCGTTAGGTCCGAAGTCGTCATTCACTGCCACAAGCAGGCAAGGTTAGTGAAGATTAGGCACCAGTGGGACGCGGTCGAGCGTTCCAATGACCAGTAACCGCTACGCTCATGATGTGCTCGTTGAGAAGACTGCTGACGATTGGTTCGCGATCACCGATGAACCATTGTCGGTCGGTGAGTTATATGACTGGGCAGTGCGTCCCGATTGTGGAGCTGTCGTCGTATTCTCGGGCACAGTGCGTGATCACGCTGTTGAGGGCGACCAACTTCGCACTGGCGTTGAGTTTCTAGAGTATGAAGCCTACGCCGAAGAAGTCATCCCGAGATTTCGTTCAATTGCCGTCGAAGCGCGTCAACGCTGGAGCGAAATCGGCCGCTTCGCCTTGGTGCATCGGGTCGGACGTATTGAACTGGGCGACTCCTCGGTAATTGCCGTCGTCTCGGCTGCCCACCGTCCCGAAGCATTTGAAGCCGCACGATTTGCCATTGATGCGCTGAAGTCGTCGGCCCCCATTTGGAAACATGAGACTTGGGATGGCGGAAGTGACTGGGGCACAGGTGCCACGGCCCCCATTGATGCAGCGCAGGTTCACTCCCCCGAAGGGGCTGGCCACTAATGGTTTACGTGTTGCTCGGCGTTGTCGTGATTTGCGTCGTTGTCTTTGCTGCACTCGCAACGAGTCGGCGAACTCCATCAAGTAATGACAGCGTCGCCGAATTTCAGCGTCATTTAAATGCGTTGTCTCCCGAGGCACGGCGCCACACGGTCGAAAATTATCCTGACAAGAAGTCCGTGGAACCGTTGCCAATCCAAGAAAATGAGGAACTAGACGATGGCGCGTGACCTGGCAATTGACTTAGGTACTGCAAACACTTTGGTGTACATGAAGGGTCGCGGCATTGTGCTAAACGAACCTTCAGTGATCGCACTGAATCGTCAAACCGGCGAAGTATTGGCAACCGGTCACGAAGCGTGGCACATGATTGGCCGAACTCCTGGATACATCGTTGCGGTCCGTCCACTCCGCGGTGGTGCCATCACCGACTTTGATGTCACCGAGCGCATGATTCGTTTGCTATTGCAACGAGTCGGAGTCAGCCGTTTCACTCGTCCCAAAGTTGTTATCTGCGTGCCGTCGGCAATTACCGAAGTTGAACGCCGCGCCGTGACTGACGCTGCTCGTCGAGCCGGCGCTGCCGATGCTCAATTGATTGAACAACCAATGGCCGCTGCGATTGGTGCTCAGCTGCCTATTGACGAGCCAGTGGGCAATATGGTGATCGATATCGGCGGCGGTACCAGTGAAACTGCGGTCATTAGTTTGGGGGGTATTGTCGCCCTTGAAGCTGTCCGAGTCGGAAGCTTCGACATTGACAATGCGATTCAGAACTATGTGCGCCGTGAACACGGTATTGCGATCGGTGAGCGCACTGCCGAAGAAATCAAGGTTGCCATTGGCTCGGCTGCGCAGACACCGGACGAAGTTGAAGCCGAAGTCAGTGGACGCGACTTGATGATGGGACTACCGAAGACGGTTGTTCTGACGCCTGAAGAAATTCGTTACGCCATTGATGACGTCGTTTCACAAATCGTGCAGTCAGTGGTTCGTTGCTTGGCAAAAGCACCGGCTGAACTCGCACAAGACTTCTTGACACGTGGCATGTATCTAGTTGGCGGTGGCGGATTGCTGCGCGGACTCGCCGAACGTATTGAACGTGAAACTCAAGTGCCGGTGCGCATGTCGCAGATGCCGCTCGAAGCAGTTGTGCTTGGTGCTGGGCACTGTATTGAGAACTATGACGCCTTGAAGCGTATGTTCATGGGCCAGCGTCGCTAAACAAAGATTTTTAGCCACCAGCAACGATCGGCACGATGAGGCCGTTCTGCGATAAGACCCACACTTCACCTTGAGCATCGGCCACGACCCCAACTGATCTTTCGACAGATCCGAGGTCAACTATTCCGCAGTTCTGACGCTGCTCGTCGACACACAACGCCTGCACTTTGCCCGAGCAGTAGTCAGAAAAGATGTACCAGGTTCCGGTAACAGGAACTTGTGAGCCGCGATACACCACTCCGCCAGAAATTGAACAGTTGTTGTCAACGTGTTCGTATTCATGAACAGGTTCGACTGCGCTGAAGGTTTCGTGCAGTGCTTGTTGATCGGCGTTGAATTCGTGAGTGCCTTCGAACGCACTCCAACCAAAGCTCACGCCTTGAAGTTGATCAAACGGCACAACATTGATTTCTTCCCAACGATCTTGACCGACGTCGGCAATCCATAAATCGTTGGTGACTGGGTCAAGCGACGCCCGCCATGGGTTACGCAAACCAACGGCCCAGGCTTCGCCAATCCATTGAGGATCAACTGGAGAGAGTTTCCAAATCTTCCCGAGTGGTGAAGTGACATCGAGAGCGTGGCGTTCGGGGTCGTTGGCGAAACCACCGTCACCCATGAATACGTATATAGCTCCGTCTGCATCAACCATGATGTCGCCACCATTGTGATTGGGGTATGGCTGTTTGATCGTGGTGATGATGTTTTGCGACGACTCATCAAAGGTGCCATCAGTATTGATCGTGAACGAAGCGATCACGGTGTCGCCGGCAAGGTTGGTGTAGTTGACGTAAGCACTTGATCCGTCAGGAGCGAATGCCAGACCGAGTAGACCTTGTTCGCCTTGGGCAACGGTGAGATCACTGATGTCGAGTACTTGCTGACCCTTCACGCCATCAGTTGCAAGTTCAAAGATTTCGCCAGAGCGTTCGGCGATGTACGACTGCAATGTTGCGGTTTGACGAACTGCGATGTCGACAGGATCTATGTAATCGGTCATTGGCTCGCCAAGAGTCGCAGAAAAACTTGGCTCTGCGGCAATTGTTGTTGATGTGTTGGTGACTTCACTCGCAGTGGTTGTCGAAGTGGTCGTTTCCGCAGCAGTGGTACTGACAAGAATTTCCGTTTCAGAGGCACAAGCAACGAATGAAACTGCGGCCAATGCAGCCAATATGCCGAGGCGGGCTTGCGCCATTTTCATTATGAACGCTCGCGACGAATGAGACCCTCTTGAACTACGGTGATCGCGAGGTGACCATCGTGCGTGAAAATTGATCCCGTTGCCAAACCGCGTGCACCAGAAGTGGTCGGTGTCATCTGGTCGTACAACAACCATTCATCGGCGCGGAATGGACGATGGAACCACATCGCGTGGTCAAGGCTGGCCATTTGCAATCCGCTGTCGGTCCAGTTGAGGCCGTGTGGCAAAACAGTTGTATCGAGCAACGTCATGTCACTGGCGTAGGTGACGATGCATGCATGCAATGTGGGGTCGTCGGGCAACGTGCCATCGGCGCGTAACCAAACTTTTTGTTGCACTGTTGGTGTGCGTGAACGCGACATGGGGTCGCCGTCGACGTAGCGAATATCAATGGGGCGGGGTCGGTCGTACCATTCGCCGAGCAGATGCTTATGAGGTGCCATACGGGTTTTGAAATCGGGGAGACTTTCCGCCTCGGGCACATCGGGCATTGGAACCTGATGTGACAAGCCCTCTTCGGGTGCATGGAAGCTGGCCTGCAAGTTGAAGATGGCTTGGCCGTGCTGAATGGCGACGACGCGGCGAGTCGAGAAGCTCTTGCCATCGCGGATGCGGTCGACGTCGTACAGAATGGGCGCAGTGGGGTCGCCTGGACGCAAGAAGTAGGCATGAAGTGAGTGCACCCGACGGTCGCGGTCGTCAATCGTGCGGGAGGCGGCAACGAGAGCCTGACCGGCGACTTGACCGCCAAAGACACGCTGGCGATTTTCCTGGGGCGAACGGCCACGGAACATGTTGACCTCAATGGCTTCAAGGTCAAGAAGGGAGATCAGGTCGTCAAGGGCTTCAAACACCCTTACATCATGACACGCAAGAGCGTGTTTCACACGTGGTTCTTGGCTAGCGTCTCGTCCGTGGCACTTTTACCCTTGAACCCAGATGAACTCCTCTCAACAACCCGCGCCGTACGTAAGCGCCTCGATTTTGACAAGCCGGTCCCAGACGAATTGATCCGCGAGTGCGTGTCATTGGCCATGCAGTCGCCCTCGGGTTCAAACAGCATGACGATGCAATTCATCATCGTGAAGGACGAAGCCAAGCGCAAGGCCATCGGTGCTGTTTACCGCGAGTGTTTCTCGCAGTATCAGGCCATGGACGGCGTCTACATCCGTACCATCGACAAGGGTGACACTGTGCTGAATCAACAGCAGCAGCGTTCAGCCGACTCTGCTGATTACCTCGGCGACCACATGGGTGATGCTCCCGTTTTGGTGATCCCGTGCAACGTCGGTGGACGTACCGAAGCCGCTGGCGGTCTTGGCATGATGGCTTCATCGGTGATGGCAAACATTTTGCCCGCCATGTGGAGCTTCATGTTGGCTGCCCGTGCCCGTGGCATGGGAACCGCATGGACCACTGTGCACCTCATGATGGAACAGCAAGTTGCTGACATCTTGGGAATTCCGTTCGACACTGTGCAACAGGTGTGTTTGTCACCTTTGGCATTCACCAAGGGAACTGATTTCAAAGCGGCTATTCGTCCCGACGCTGAAACCATCATCCACTGGGATAAGTGGTGAT
>JBIKOO010000201.1:0-3475 GCA_044358015.1 Ilumatobacteraceae bacterium | reverse complement strand
TCACAAGGGCCGCACGTCCATCAACAATCGTGCACACGATGTGACGTGGAACTCCACCAGTGATGTCAATGACCACACTTTGGCCATCGGGTGTTGCGGCTCGCTTGCCAACCACAATCGGCACGGTACGAATTAAGCGATCAATGGTGTGCTCTGCTGCGGCACCAGACAGATGACCAGGAATTCCAACAGCGCGACGCATATCTTGTTCGTGCACCCAACAATCAAGTACGCGAATATGCAAGAAGTCGGCAGTGGTGCCAGGTCCAGTTGGTGTCATGACTTCTTTGGAGAAGTACGACTCATCGGCAGTGCGCAAGAAATTCAAACGACGGTGCGCAACGTCGTTCCACTCGCTAAGTACTTGGGCGCCAGTCAGCGAACGACGACTATCGATTTCATTTTCATTTGCTTCGCCAATGGGGTTACGTACATAATCAAACTTGGGTGCTTGATGAGTTGTGCGGATTCCACCGCTTTCGGTGCTTTCGTAGGCCACGATGTGCGACAAGTTGTCCTGCACAGACCAACCGGGGCAATCACTCGGAAGTTTCCATTGCGCTTCAGTGAGCTGCGCGCCGAGTTCGGATAATGAAGCAAAACACAATGCAAGCTTGTCGATGGTGTCATTGGGGATCATGAGTTTTCCTTTTTACGGTGCTGGATTCTGAATACTTTGCCAGTCGCGAGCTTGTAAATATGGCGTAAAGGCCTTGCCGATGAACTCTAAATCGGCAGGAGTCTTAGGGGTCTTGATTTCGTACAGTCCATCAACACGGGTGTACGCCACGGTGAGGTCCCACAGCGCTAAGGCGTGATCGCCTATGGGCGCAGGAACAACAACAGGTCCAAAAACGGCCTTTTCTGAACGTGACCCTTCAGCGGGGAACAGCACGATCGGCACACCAAAACCGGCGAGTTCATTGACGACATAGAAGTGGTCGGCCTTAACGTCGTCGTGGGTTGACTCGTCGGCTAGGGCTAGGTCCCAGTCATCAGGAGAAGCACCAATAGATTTAAGCAATTCTTTGGCAATAGCAGGGTCGTGGGGTTTGCGACCATCAGTGTGAAGCGCTTTGCCACAGGCCGCATACCAGGCATCGCACAAAGCCATGTCGCGGCGTCGTAGGCGTGCGGCGACGCGCAACGGACTCCAGCCATAGGCGAGAGGACGTTCCCATGGGTGGGGTTTACCTTCGGGTCGGTTGACCTCTTCAAGGCTAAAGAAGCGCCAGTTGATTTCGAGACCAGTCAGCCGACGAACCTCACGAATCCACAACGACGTTTGATACGCCCATGGGCACATCGGGTCAAAGAAGAAGTCAATTTTGTCGACAGTTTGCGCCATGTCGTCCTCCTAAAAAGGGAATCTCCAAGAACAACCTAGTACCGTAAGAAGTCATGGAACGCCCCACAAAGTTTGAGCACACCCGCTTTCTTGGCGATAAACGGACCCAGTTGGTCTACGACGTTGACAACTGGGAAGACACCTCGGTTATTGACGAAATCGTGGCCGCGGAAATCGGCTTATGTTTTGGTCCAGATACTTTGGCTGAGGCTCGTAACCGTGGTTACACCTTGGCGATTCCGGGAAAAACCCGACGCCATCTCAAGCCCCGTGCCTGAAAGTTGCCGTAGCCGATGCTGAGCAACGGCACCATTGTCTCGGGTCCATTGGGCCTGCCGCGCTACCTGGTTCAACCTGCCGGTAAATCTGAAGGTGCGCCTGGCGTCATTATGTTGCACTCGTTTCCGTTTGGACCCATTGATGCACGTCACTCGGCGAGCAGTTTTCCAGAACTGATGGATCGTCTTGCGAATGAATTGGGATTTGCCTCGATGTGCTTTACATTCCGCGGTTGTGGTGACAGCCCTGGTGATTTTTCATTACAAGGTTGGGTTGATGATCTGCGAGCAGCGATCGACCACATGATTTCTGAAACTAATCCGACGGGAATTTGGCTTATAGGTTCAAATACTGGTGGTTCGCTAGCCATGTGCGTCGGGGCCGATGATCCTCGTATTAAGGGATGCGCATTGCTTGGACCACGAGCCGATTTCGATGATTGGGCAGCGCAACCACGAAAGTTTTTGGATCACTGTCGTTCAGTTGGTTCGGTACAGACTCCGCAGTTCCCGAAAGACTTCGATGAATGGACGCGCGAATTACGTCGGTTCAGACCAGTTCCTGCGGCACAACGCTTCGCCCCACGACCACTGCTGCTGTTACATGGCGACGACGATGAAAGTGTTCCAGCAACTGACACCCGTCAGTTAGCAGAAGCACATGGCGCAGCTGAAATGCGCGTACTTGAAGGTGCGGGGCACCGCATGCGCCACGACCCGCGAGCCATGGCAGTGCTATTTGGTTGGTTGGATCGCCAACGTTTAGATGAAGAGTAAAGAGTGTCAATGACCAATTGATTGATCGTTCCGACGTGTACCAAAGTTTGTGAGTTTTAACCTTGCGATTGATGCCAGTTGAATGCGCTGTTGATGATGTCTTCATACGACCGAGTCGCCGTCCACCCAAGAGTTTCTTGAGCAAGACTTGCAT
This sequence comes from Ilumatobacteraceae bacterium, assembly GCA_044358015.1. Lineage (GTDB taxonomy): Bacteria > Actinomycetota > Acidimicrobiia > Acidimicrobiales > Ilumatobacteraceae > Casp-actino8. The sequence continues at coordinate 918 of JBIKOO010000201.1, read as the reverse complement.
CGGCATAAACGATCGCTGGGTCACCGAGTCGACGTGGTGCGAATTCGTGGGGCACCGGTTTGCCGGATGCTTCCTCGGTTGCTCTCAGAATTTGTAGAACTGAAGTTCCGATGCCAGTTCCTAGGTTGACGGTGAGATTCGGCTTACCATCATTCAAGTAATCAACGGCCTTGGCATGTGCATCAGCTAAATCCTCAACATGGATATAGTCACGGATTCCAGTGCCGTCTGACGTGGGGTAATCGTTTCCTAACACTTTGATTGGTCCACCTGCGCCGAGGGCAGCTTTCATCACCAAGGGAATCAGGTTTGTAGTGATATCCCAGTTTTCGCCGAGCACTCCGTCGACGCTGGCACCGGCTGCATTGAAATACCGCAAACTAACCCAATGCAGACCATGCGTGACGCCATACCAACTGATGATGCGCTCCATCATCGCCTTTGTTTCGGCGTAGACATTTTCTGGCCTAATTGCCGCTGATTCGGTAATGGGTAACTGGTCGGGGTTTCCGTACACCGCAGCTGATGAGGAAAACACGATCTGTTGAACGCCGGCTGCCAGCATGCCTTCAACAAGGCCGACCGTTCCTTCTACGTTGTTGCGCCAATAGAGGTGAGGGTGCGTCATTGATTCGCCGGCACTTTTATAGGCAGCAAAGTGAATAACGCTGTCGACGTTGTGCTTGCGACAAATTTCTTCAACGGCTGTGCTGTCACAGATGTCGGCTAATTCAAGAGTGGCGCCAAGAAGATTTCTATTGTTCCCACGAACAAGTGAATCAAGTACGACCACATCGCGGTGTTGCGCGCGAAGCAATCGCAAGGTGTGCGAGCCGATATAGCCAGCACCACCAGTCACCAAAATAGTCACGAGATACCTTCAACAGAGATGAAATACTGGATCATGCGTTGCAGTCC
>JBIKOO010000137.1:0-3480 GCA_044358015.1 Ilumatobacteraceae bacterium | reverse complement strand
CATCGACGGTGGTCTCGTCGGTAACGGATAAACCACAGACTTCGGTGCTGTATTTCTCAATCACCTCGCCGGCTTCGGTGACCTTCGGATCCATGATGATCTCCATCACTTTGCTCATGGCTTCAGGGTCGTTTTCGTCGACACCTTCCATCTCGGTCATAACCGAAACCAGGACATTCAGCGCATCGCGCAGTTCATCATTGGGAGCGGCATCAATCAGTTCATTCATCGCCGCGATCGCAGTGGCGTCAAAAGTTTCAAGATCGTCCATGGCAGCGACTTTGGCGCAAAACTGTTCATCGGTGAGTTGCGCTACAGATGAACCGCTGTCGCTCCCACAGGCGATGAGAATGGCTGGACTGCACAGGATGAAACCTAGGAAAAACTTGGGAAATCTGCTCATGGGCTCATCGTATGAATTGGTTCAGTCAGGCGGGGTTGTTTTCGCCATATTTGGGTGAATTGATGACGAAAAGCATGATTTGTCCGCTAAAAGACAGAGATTCGGTGGGCGGTGTTCTATCGTTTAACCCTTGTGACTACTAAACCGAACGCCGCCTTCTCCATCGCACTTGATTGCCAACTTGACAATGTCCCGGGCACGTTGGGCCGTCTCTGCACAGCAATTGGAGAAGTTGGAGGCAACATCGGTGCTCTCGACGGATTTGACGTTCGCGGACCGATTCTCCGTCGCAGTGTGGTTGTTCACTGTCGCGATGAAGAACATCAGGGTCGCATTGTTGATGCAGTACGCAGGCTTTCGGGCGTCACTTTGCTCGACTGGTGGGACCGTACCTTCAAGATGCACGAGGCCGGCAAGATCGAAGTTAGATCGACCGCTCCTGTCAACGACAGAGACGATTTGTCAATGGCGTACACGCCTGGCGTTGCTCGTGTTTGTACCGCGATTGAGAATGATCCAGGTTTGTCGCACGAATACACCATTCGTAAGAACACCGTCGCCATCGTCAGCAACGGAACCGCAGTGCTTGGACTCGGCGACATTGGTCCCGAAGGCGCAATGCCCGTCATGGAAGGTAAAGCACTTCTTTTCAAGGAGTTCGGTGGAGTTGACGGTTTCCCGATTTGTATTAATGCCCGTACTGCCGATGAAGTTGTTGACTTCGTGCAGCGCATCGCTCCGACATTTGGTGGAATCAACCTTGAAGACATCAAGGCACCCGAGTGTTTTGAGATTGAAGAGCGCCTCCGTGCCAGCCTTGACATTCCGGTCTTTCACGATGACCAGCACGGCACAGCCGTCGTGACCTTGGCGGCACTGTGGAACTCGCTGAAAATCACTGGCAAGAAAATGGAAGACCTCACCGTGGTGATCGCTGGAGTTGGTGCTGCTGGTGTTGCGATCGGCAAGATTTTGTTGAATGCTGGTGTGGGTGATGTCATCGGTTGCGACCGCGTCGGTGCCATCTATACGGGCCGAAGTGAAATGAACTCGGCTAAAGAATGGTTTGCCAATAATACGAACCGCTCGCGCCGCATGGGATCAATTAGCGACATCATGAAGGGTTCGGACGTCTTTGTTGGCGTGAGCGGACCTGACCTGATTACTGCTGCCGATATTCGTTCAATGGCCAAGGATCCCATTGTTTTTGCAATGGCGAACCCGAATCCCGAGATCCGTCCCGAACAGGCCGACGGTCTGGCTGCGGTGATGGCTACTGGTCGCAGTGACTACCCGAACCAAATCAATAACGTTTTGGCTTTCCCCGGAATTTTCCGTGGAGCACTTGACGCTCATGCCACCGACATCACCGAAGGTATGAAGTTGGCTGCGGCGATCGCAATTGCCGAGTCGGTCACCGATGCGCAGTTGAAGCCCGAGTTTGTGGTGCCATCAGTATTTGACCGAACAATTGTTGAGCGCGTCGCTCCTGCAGTAGCTGCTGCGGCAGTTGCTGACGGTGTGATTCGCAAGCGTTAATTCGCCCACACACTTGATGCGCCGGAATGACCGGTGCGATACGTCCAAAACATTGCGAGCAGAGCCAGAATTCCGCTCGTTACCTTCAGAGAGATAACCAGTTTTGGTCGTGCCCATGAAGGTGTGCGTCGGCTGATGTACCACAGTGCGCTGACCGCAACAAATAGGCCGAGAATGAAAATGCGGGCTTGGTCGCCGAGTGTGGCGTGGTCGCGAAGGGTTTCAGGAATCGCCATTCCGGTTGACGCAAATTTGTTTTCAAGTGTCTCGCCAGTTTCGGTAGCGACGATGGTCGACACCAAACCGATTCCGGTGAGCACCCACAAAGTTGTGGCGAAACGGGTCAACAAGTTTGAATGTGTGAGAACGACGAGGGTCAAGATCGCTGCAGTCGGAATGAGCACAACCGGCAGGTGAACGATGAGGGCGTGGAATGGGGGTGCTGCAATCATGATGGGGCGGTGATCCTGAGGTAGGTGAGTAAAGCGTTGACGTCGGCTGGTGCGAGATTGGGAAAAGCGGGCATGATGCCACGGCCACTAGCGATGATTATTTTCAACGCCTGGTCGTTGTAAGTCGCCATCTTGACCGAGTCGATTGGTGGAGTACCTTTGCTCGGGTTGCCTTCAAGGGCGACACCATGGCAGCGCGCGCATGCGGTTTGATACACCATCGCGCCAGGTGAAATGGCGGGTGCACTGGGAGAGTGTGAAACTTTCGCCTCTGACTGACAGGCGACGATGACGTAAGACGCGCTCGCAATAATCAGTGCGGAGAGAAGTCGCATATCTAAAATCTATACCCTTAGGGGTATTGCGGGCACGGGGCTAAAGTCCCAACTTTTGCTGAAATTGAGAGGCGATTATTGGGCTTTATGTCGCTTGGGACTGGTGCGCGGTAGATGCAAATCGAGGCGAATGGCGAGAGTTCGAATGGCGACGACGATGACAACTGGTACCCAAACGCGAACACCGTCGGAGACATCGGTGTGTCGCAATGCCACATGAACGACCGCTCCAAGTAGTCCCGCTACGGCATATACCTGCCCAACAAAAACCATGGGAGTTCGTCCGGTGAAAATATCTCGGATCACTCCGCCGCCAACCCCAGTGATGACGCCCATAAAGATGGCGATGAATGAAGAGGTTCCATTTTCAATGGCTATTGAAGTTCCGAGCACAACAAACGCACCAAGCCCAACCGCATCGCTAGCCAGATACCAAAGTTGCCGACGCGGATCAATATGAAAAGGTAAGCGCAACACGATGAGTCCAAGAGCGACGGTGCAGAGCGCAACGATGACTGGCCACTCGTCGTTGACCCAGGTGACTGGGAAATTGCCGATCAAAACATCGCGAATGGTTCCGCCGCCGATTGCAACAACAACTGCAAGAACTGTTGCGCCGAGCCAATCAAGTTCGGTTTCCGCGGCAGCTAACACGCCAGAAGTTGCGAAGGCGATTGTTCCGAGCACCGCAACGACAAGAAAGGCACCCTGATCAGTTGCAGCGATGTCAGCGAGCATTCGCAAACTTTAC
>JBIKOO010000138.1:0-3480 GCA_044358015.1 Ilumatobacteraceae bacterium | reverse complement strand
CTTCACCAACAGATTGACTGAGTCAACGGCAACCATTGAACCGAACCGCTTTGTTACACCCTCAAGTTCGACTGCACCTCGGTCACCACTCACCTGTCGGGTCCCCCATTCTGACTGATCGACATCGCCTAATTCCTTTGCACTCGTAAGTGCTTAGATGCGACTATAGGACACTTGAACCGCTAGTGAAACTTATTCTGAACACCGAAACACTGAGTTAACCTAGAAACCAACCCTAGGAGTTTGCGTGAACACCCCCATCAATGATCCGTCCGACCTCATGGCCCTTGGGCAGAGGCACCTCTGGGGGCATTTCACCAACCTGTCAGCGGTTCAGCGCCTCGGATTACCCATCATCGACCACGGCGAAGGCGCCTATGTATATGACTCAGATGGCAAGCGCTATCTCGATGGTCTCTCAGGGCTGTTCACAGTCAACGTCGGACACGGGCGAGCCGAGCTTGGTCAGGCCGCTGCCGAACAAAGCGAAAAGTTGGGCTACTTCCCGCTCTGGAGCTTTGGCCATGAGCCCGGCATTCGATTGGCCGCCAAACTGGCTTCGCTCGCTCCCGGTGATCTGAATCGTGTGTTCTTCACGGCTGGCGGAGGCGAGGCTGTTGAATCAGCCTGGAAGTTGGCCGTGCAGTACTTCACAAATATCGGTCAGCCCAACCGCCGCAAAGTCATCAGTCGTTATTACGCCTATCACGGCACGTCGCTCGGAGCGCTGAGCATCACGGGGATCCCCGCAATCCGCGAACCTTTCGAGCCGCTCTTCTCGTGGGCCATCAAAGTACCGAACACCAGCCAATACCGCTGCGGCATGTGCGCTGAACAAAATGCCTGTTCACTTGATTGCGCCGACGAAGTTGAACGCACCATCTTGAGCGAAGGACCAGAGACCATCGCCATGGTGGTCATGGAACCAGTGCAAAACACCGGAGGCGCATTAGTTCCTCCACCCGGATATTGGAAGCGTATTCGCGAGATCTGTGACAAGTACGGAATCTTGCTGGTCTCAGATGAAGTGATTTGTGGTTTTGGTCGTCTCGGCTATTGGTTTGGGTGCGAGCGATTTGAGTATCAGCCCGACATGATCACCTTTGCCAAAGGCGTCACGAGTGGATATGCCCCACTCGGCGGAGTCATCGTGAGTGATCGATTGGCTGCACCATTCCTTGAAGGTGAAGCCGCGGTGTTTTTGCACGGACTCACCTTTGGCGGTCATCCGGTTTCGTGCGCAGTGGCCCTTGCCAATATCGAAGTAATGGAGCGCGAAGACCTCTTAGGAAATGTTCGACGCAACGAAGCAATTTTTGACGAGGTCATGGAAGGACTGCGTGATCTCCCCTTCGTTGGTGATGTTCGTGGTTGTGGCTACTTCAGAGTTGTTGAACTAGTCAAAGACAAAGCAACGAAACAATCGTTCACCGACGATGAGTGCAATTGGTTGTTGCGAGATGAGCTATCGCCATATATCTACAACGCCGGACTCATCTGCCGTGCCGACGATCGCGCCGATCCGGTTTTGGTTTTGTCACCCACATTGGTGTGCGGCGAAGAAGAATTGCGCTTCATCGGCAAAGTTCTCACCGACGCTCTCAATCATGCAGCAATTGCTTTTAGTTGACGATGAATATGTCGCGATCCATCCACTCGGTCATTGGCTTACTCGGTTTGTTCGTGAGTGTCAGTTTCGTTCCAATCGCGCCCGGAGTGGCCAAGGCCACCACATCGGATACTGCGCCGACGTCAATGCTCTTTGCGCTCACTCCCTGCCGACTTCTTGACACCCGCGGCGCTGAGCCACCGATGTCGCTCTCGGTCGAAACTTTAGGAAAATGCGAAATTCCCGAGGCGGCGTCATCTTTGTCGGTCGTCATTACGGTGGCCGATTCCACTTCAGCGACGGGCTATCTCACTGCGTGGTCGGGAATCGGTTCTCGTCCGGTCATCTCAAACTTGAATTGGTCAAAGGTCCACGAGACTCGAGCCAACTCCACTCTCGTCGAACTGTCGTCAAACGGGACATTCACCATCGAATTGTCATCCCCGTCACCCGTGATTGTCGATGTGCTTGCCGCATTCGTACCTGCCCAATCGTCCACTTCTGGACGTCTCGTACCTATCCGACCTCTTCGGGTTGTCGACACCCGGCGCAATACAACAACCCCCGATGCGGGATCAACTGTCTCGGTACTTCTCCCCGAAAGTTTTCCTGACGACACCCTTGCGGTAGCGGCGAACATCACCATCGTCAGTTCAAAAGGACCGGGCTACGTATCTGTATTCCCAAGCGGAGCGTCGCCCCCGAATTCAAGCATCCTCAATGTCGACGCCGCTGGCCAGACCAGAGCGGCTGATGTGATTGTCAAAGTCGCCAACCGCGAAATGAAAGTGTTTACCTCGGTGAGTGCCAACATCATTGTTGATATCACCGGATGGTTTACCGGGCCGTCAACCCAGTCATCTAATTCTGGTCTTTTGATCACCGACCGTGGTCACCGTGTTCTTGACACCCGAGCGAGCGGAATTATCCACGACGATGGAACAATTGCGGTGCCAGTTGAAGGCGCACCAAAGTCAGCTGCAGCCGTCTTTACCAATGTCACGATGATTGACAATGCTGACACGGGTTGGGTCTCCGTGTACCCCGCTGGTACCACCAGACCCGGTACGTCCACAGTGAACGGACCCGACACCATCGGCGCTACCCCGAACTCCGCTGTCGTTACCCTTGGCATCGGTGGATTAACCATTTATTCAAGCGTGCGCACTCACGTCGTCATTGACATCCTCGGATGGTTCACTGGTCAACCCACTCCAACAGATCGAGAAGTGCCCACTCCGCGTAACGAACCTCGCTCGTTACCCGACATACCTAACTGCGACAGGTATCCAACCGGGCGCGCCGCCATTATCGACCGCGTCACCCAAGTTGCGTGGCTCTGCAGTTCTGGCCGGGCGGCAAGTAACTACATGCCGTTCACTGCAGGGCCAATCGAGGACGCTCCCAAAGGCGAGTACCGTGTCAACTTCAAGCGACATCCTTGGTACGGCGGCGGCCAGAACCTGCAGCGCTTTACGGCTTTTACTCGCGGCAATGAGGGTGGTCGCGTGGCATTCCACCGTTTCGCAGGCATGCCCGAGTCGGCGGTGGGGTCAGAGGAATACCGCAATCAATCAAATGGATGCTTTCGCCTTCGCGCCAAGGACGCCATTAGGGTCTGGAACTTCCTTCAGATTGGCGACCGCGTACTGGTGTTGAACAACGCCTAATTGGTGCTGATTGATTGAGAACTTAACTCTCGAGGTTGGCCATGACGTGCTTGATTCGGGTGTAATCCTCAAGCGCGTACATCGACAAGTCTTTGCCGTAGCCCGACTGCTTGAATCCACCATGAGGCATTTCGGCAACCATCGGAATGTGCGTGTTGACCCACACACAACCAAAATCAAGACGCTTGGTCATGCGCATGG
>JBIKOO010000136.1:0-3502 GCA_044358015.1 Ilumatobacteraceae bacterium | reverse complement strand
ACCGACCCCGCCCCATTGATATTCGCTACGTCGACGGCGACCCCATGTCGCGTTCACGCACACCAACAGTGCAACAAAAAGTTTGGTTACGCGCCGATGGCACGTTGCCCGACGACCCCACATTGCACGCCTGCATCGTCACCTACGCCAGTGACATGACGTTGCTCGATACAACTGTTTTGCCACACGGTCTCAACTGGACCGATAGCGGATTACAAATGGCCAGCCTCGATCACGCGATGTGGTTCCACCGTCCATTCCGTGCCGATGAATGGTTGCTATACGACCAGATGACACCAACGACTTCTGGTGCTCGCGGTTTAGCCACTGGTTCGATTTACACCCATGATGGCCAACTTGCAATCACCGTTGTTCAAGAAGGCCTCATTCGTCGCGAGCGTTCGTAAATGAAAATGGCGCAAGCTCGCCTCGGCGTGTTGGCCGCATTGGCCGCTGTTTCATTGATTGCTTGCGCCTCCGAGACCGAAGTTCTTGTCAGCACAACTGCTGGCACAATAACTTCTGAAGCAACAACTGCTGAGACAACTACTACTGACGCAACAACTACTGCAACAGACACCGTCAGCGAACCGAGTTTCGTGGCAACACTCGGCGCACCGATCACCGATTACGTCGATCCTGTCGACATAGCGGTGCGCAATAGCGCCACACCCCAGTCGTACATCGCCGAACGTGACGGCACGGTATTTGAGCTGGCGCGCGACGGAACAAAGGGCAGCCAGATTTTAAACATCAGCGACCTCACGATTGCGCAAGGCGAACAAGGTTTACTCGGTCTGGCTTTTGCAAACGACGGTTCAACGGCCTACATCAACTACACCGACCTTGACGGCAACACCGTCATTGCCTCATTCGCCGTTAGCACTGATGGCACCTTTGATGAGTCTTCACAAAACATCATCACCACGATCAAGCAGCCATATCCAAATCACAATGGTGGCGACATCATGGTTGATCAAGATGGCTCTCTCTACGTATTCATGGGCGATGGTGGATTTGCTAATGACCCCGAGCGATACGCACTGGATGTCACATCACCACTCGGCAAGATTTGGAAGCTCACCCAAACAGCGGGCCAGTGGAACACCGGAGAATCGTGGGCCGTTGGTTTGCGTAATCCGTGGCGCGCATCACTCGACCCAGTCACTAACGATTTGTGGGTTGCCGATGTTGGGCAAGATAACTGGGAAGAAATCAACGTCGTACCTTTTGATCAAGTGCAAGGCGTCAGTTTTGGCTGGAGTGCCCGTGAAGGTACGCATGAATTCAATTCTGACCAACAAGCACTGCACGAAACATTCACCGCTGTTGAACCCGTCTACGAATATGAGCATGTTGACAACAACTGTTCAATTTCTGGTGGAGTTGTCTATCGCGGCTCACAAGTTCCGGTTTCTGGCACTTGGTACATTTTCTCCGACTATTGCACCGGCAAAGTTGAAGCCCTGTGCATTGATGAACAGCGACAAAACTGTGGCGTCATTGAATTAGGGACTGTTGAAAGATCAGTTGGGGTCGTGGCCGATGCTCAAGGTGAAGTGTGGGTCTTATCGCAGAACGGCCTCATCGTGCCGATCGTTGCTGGTGGCTAAAAATCTTTGTTTAGCGACGCTGGCCCATGAACATACGCTTCAAGGCGTCATAGTTCTCAATACAGTGCCCAGCACCAAGCACAACTGCTTCGAGCGGCATCTGCGACATGCGCACCGGCACTTGAGTTTCACGTTCAATGCGTTCGGCGAGTCCGCGCAGCAGTCCGCCACCGCCAACTAGATACATGCCACGTGTCAAGAAGTCTTGTGCGAGTTCAGCCGGTGCTTTTGCCAAGCAACGAACCACTGACTGCACGATTTGTGAAACGACGTCATCAATAGCGTAACGAATTTCTTCAGGCGTCAGAACAACCGTCTTCGGTAGTCCCATCATCAAGTCGCGTCCACTGACTTCGGCTTCAACTTCGTCCGGTGTCTGCGCAGCCGAGCCAATGGCAACCTTGATCTCTTCGGCAGTGCGCTCACCAATAGCAATACCGTGCTCGCGGCGCACATAGTTTTGAATCGCATTATCAATGTCAAAGCTTCCAACTCGGACTGCTTCAAGGGCAACAATGCCGCCCAAACTGATCACTGCAGTTTCACTGGTACCGCCGCCGATATCGATCACCATATTGCCCACTGGCTCGTCAATAGGCAACTGAGCACCAATCGCAGCGGCCATTGGTTGTTCAATCAATTGAGCGTCAGCAGCGCCGGCTCGACGAGCAGCGTCAGTCACGGCGCGGCGTTCAACTTCGGTAATTGCCGACGGCACACAGATAACAACTTTGGGACGAGTGAAACGGCTGACTCCGACTCGTTGTAACAGCAAACGAATCATGCGCTCGGTGACATCAAAGTCGGTGATGGCACCACCGCGAAGTGGACGGACCGCAACGATGTATCCAGGAGTACGGCCAATCATGTGCCACGCTTCGTGACCAGTTGCCAATACTTCGCCGGTTTGACGATTCAGTGCGATCACTGAAGGTTCGTTTAGCACAATGCCGCGACCCTTCATGTACACCAAAGTGTTTGCAGTACCTAAGTCAATTGCCAGGTCACGCGCCATCGTCTAGTTCCTCATTTTCTTCGATTGGCAACGGTTCCACAGATTTCTTGTCAGGATAATTCTCGACTGTGTGGCGACGTGCCTCGGGAGACAACGCGTTTAAATGACGCTGAAATTCGGCGACGCTGTCATTGCTGGCTGGAGTGCGGCGACTCGTTGCGAGTACCGCAAAGACGACGACACAAATCGCGACAACGCCGAGCAACACGTAAACCATTAGTGGCCAGCCCCCTCAGGGGAACGAACCTGTGCCGCATCGACGGGAGCAGTCGCACCTGTGCCCCAGTCACTTCCGCCATCCCAAGTTTCGTGTTTCCAAATGGGGGCAGACGACTTCAATGCATCAATGGCAAATCGTGCGGCTTCAAATGCTTCGGGACGGTGGGCGGCCGAAACGACGGCAATCACCGACGACTCGCCCAGTTCAATACGTCCGACGCGATGCACCAAGGCAAAGCGGCCAATTTCGTTCCAGCGTTGACGCGCTTCAACGGCAATCGAACGAAATCTCGGGATGACTTCTTCGGCGTAGGCCTCGTACTCAAGAAACTCAACGCCAGTGCGAAGTTGGTCGCCCTCAACGGCGTGATCCCGAACAGTGCCCGAGAATACGACGACTGCTCCACAATCGGGACGCACTGCCCAGTCGTACAACTCGCCGACCGACAATGGTTCATCGGTGATCGCGAACCAATCGTCAGCAGTCTTCTCAACGAGCACATCATGAGCGTAGCGGTTACTGGTCAGTGGAACGCTCGACCGCGTCCCACTGGTGCCTAATCTTCACTAACCTTGCCTGCTTGTGGCAGTGAATGACGACTTCGGACCTAACGCCGGTGACTCATACCCCGATGCCGACTACACCCCGGCTCCG